>DATFJS010000464.1:0-11452 GCA_035269045.1 Longimicrobiales bacterium
GCCGGCCGCACCATCGAGAGGCCCCGATCGAAGCATGATCGGGGCCTCTTCGTATACTGGAGCATGAGCGACGACCCCACGATCGAGGAGATCGAGCGAGAGCTGCGACGCGCACGGGCCGATGAGCTTCGCGCGCAGATCGCCGAGCGGGAGGTGACGGAATCCAACCTGCCCACGCGGGTGGACGAACCCGCCTCGCCCCTGCCCTACCTCGGTGCGACGGCCATCAGCTCCGTCGCGCTCGTCGCCGGTATCGTGTTCGCAGGGCTTCCGGCGTTCGTCGCCACGCAGGTGGCGCTGACCTTCCTGGCCGCCGCGATGATCTTCAAGCGTGCGGACGACATCCCGACCGATCATCCCAACGCCCTGCTCCGGTGGGTCGGGGACCGTGTGGATCGTCTCGGCGACAGGTTCGGCGTCGAACTCTACGGCCTGATGGGGCTGACCACCTTTCTCCGCTCGGAGGTACAGTCGCTGTCGTCCTCGACCGTGAGTCTCGCGGAGATCCTGGCCAGCCCCATCGCCGGCCTTGTCCAGTGGTTCATCTCCGAGATGATCGAGTCGATCATGAACGCCATCTGGGCGGCGATGTGGTGGCTTCCGCTGTTCACGAACCTGAGCTGGGAACTGGGCGTCGCGGTGATCGCCGCTGCGTGGGCCGTGCTGTGGGTCCTGGACCTGCCGGAGCGGGACGAGGACCACGGCACGGGGAAGATCGCCCGAATGGACCAGGAGGAGGCGGGCGGGGAGATGCAGGCAATCGCGGATGGCGGGACGCCGCGCGGACGTCCTGCGCAGTCGATGGGGAGCGACGCGGCCGGACTCGACGGAACGCCCCGCACCGGGAATCCCTGAGGGCGCCACCGTCGGCGAAACCATGGTACTGCCTTCGGAACCATGGTACTGCCGACGGGCCCATGGTACTGCCGACGGGCCCATGGTACCATCGACGGTGCCCTCCCTGGGGGGACGATCCACCGAACATCCCGCGGTGGCCCATCGGGGCCCGACGCGCTTGCCGCACGCCGCGCCGCTCGGGTACGTTCGCCCTTCTCCGACGGCCTCGGTTGAGGAGACCGCTGGACTCCCGCCAACCTCCGAACCATCCGCCCATGTTCGACGACGTCGTCCTGATCGACGGGGTCCGCACCCCGATCGGCCGCCACGGAGGCGCACTGGCCGGTGTCCGCCCGGACGACCTCGCCGCCACCACCATCACCGCCCTGCTCGAGCGGACCGACCTGGATCCGGCGCGCCTCGACGACGTCATCTTCGGCTGCGCGAACCAGGCGGGCGAGGACGGCCGCAACGTGGCCCGCATGGCACTTCTCTCGGCCGGTCTCCCGGTCAGCGTGCCCGGACAGACCGTGAATCGCCTCGGTGGATCGGGGATGCAGGCCGTACTCTCGGCGGCCCACGCCATCCGCGCGGGCGAGGGCGATCTCTTCATCGCCGGGGGCGTCGAAAGCATGAGCCGGGCCCCGTGGGTCACGCTCAAGCCCGACCACGGCTGGACTCGTGGTGCGCCCGAGACCGCCGACAGCGCGCTCGGCTGGTGCTTCCCGAACCCCGCCTTCCCGGACGACTGGACGGTCGGCATGGGTGAGACCGCGGAGCGGGTCGCCGAGACGTACGGCGTCACCCGCGAGGCGCAGGACATGTTCGCCGTCGAGAGTCAGGCGCGCTGTGAGCAGGCCGTGGCGGCGGGACGCTTCGATGGGGAGGTCGTCCCGGTTACGGTTCCGCGGCCGAAGGGTCCGGCCGTGACCGTCGACGCGGACGAGCATCCGCGGCCGGGGACGGACCTCCCCACACTGACCCGTCTCCGTCCCCTCTCCCGGACCGATGGCAACGGGACGGTCACCGCCGGCAACTCGTCGGGCATCGGCGACGGTGCCGCCGCGCTGCTCGTGGCCCGCGCGTCCACGGCGGAGCAGCTCGGCCTCGAACCCAGGGCGGTCCTCCTCGGGGGCGCAGTGGCTGGTCTGGCTCCGGATCGCATGGGCATGGGCCCGGTACCCGCCACGCGAAGAGCCTTCGACCGCCAGCGCTGGCAGGCGGCGGACATCGACGTGGCCGAGGTCGACGAGACGTTCGCGGCCCAGGTGATCCCCTGCATCGATCAGCTCGAGCTCGACCCCGCGATCGTGAATCCGAACGGCGGCGCGATCGCGCTCGGTCATCCGGTGGGCGCGAGTGGCGCCCGCATTCTCGTCACTCTCCTTCACGAGATGTGGCGCCGGCGGTACGCGGGCCGCGACGGGAAGGCGGAGCCGGCGACCGTCCGCGGGCTCGCGACCCTGTGCATCGGGGCCGGTCAGGGCATCGCGAGCCTGCTCGAGACCGCCTGACCGACGCCCCATGATCGACGATCTCGAACTCATCCCGGACCCGAACGATCCGAACTCCGAATGGTACGCGCCGAAGGAGGAGGATCCGCGGGCGTTCACGCGGGTCGCGGTGCTCGGAGCCGGCACCATGGGGCATGGGATCGCCCAGGTCTGCGCCATGGCCGGATGGGGCGTGAGGCTCCACGACATCGACGTGGTTTCGGTGGAGATGGGCATGCAGCAGATCAGGAAAAACCTCGACGAGGGTGTGAGGCTCGGAAAGGTCGCGCCCGCCGTCCGGGAGACCACGCTCGCCACGATGGCCACCACGACCGATCTCGACGAGGCCCTGGAGGACGCCGGCCTGGTGATCGAGGCCGTGCCCGAGAAGCTCGAGATCAAGAAGGAGCTGTTCTTCAGAGTCGAGGAGAAGGTCGCCCACGATACCATTCTCGCGACCAACACCTCGTCGATCTCGATCGAGCGCATCGCCAGCGTGCTGGACCATCCCGGGCGCTTTCTCGGCCTCCACTTCTTCAACCCCGTCTTCATCATGGAGCTGGTGGAGGTGGTGGTCGCTGAACAGACCAGCCAGGAGACGATCGACGTCGCCGCGAAGTTCGTGCGGCGCCTCGACAAGGAGCCCGTGGTCGTGCGGGACACGCCGGGATTCGCGAGCTCGCGACTCGGTGTGGCGCTGGCGCTCGAGGCGATGCGGATGCTCGAGCAGGGCGTGGCCGGCGTCGAGGCCATCGACCGCGCCATGGAGCTCGGCTACCGGCACCCGATGGGCCCCCTCAAGCTCTCCGACCTGATCGGCCTCGACGTGCGCCTCGGCGTCGCCGAGTACCTGTACGAGGAGCTGGAAAGCGAGGTCTACCGCCCACCCGAGATCCTCGAGCGCATGGTGGCCGAGGGGAAGACGGGCAAGAAGTCCGGCGTCGGCTTCTACGACTGGCGCGAGGTCGGTCCGGGGGGCGAGCTGCAGTGACCGCGACCTCGCCCGCCGGGGGTGTCGGTTGGACGACGTGTGATCCCGAACTCCGGATGTGGGTCGAGCAGACGATCCGACGCGTCGAGGACGCGCTCGGGCTCGCCCATGTCGGCACGTACCTCCACGGATCCCTCGCATCGGGCACTTTCCGCCCCCCGAAGAGCGATGTGGATGTCATCATCGTCGTGGACACCACGCTCGACGTCCCGTTGCGACACCTCTGCGCCCGTACCATGGCGCTGATGAACGTGATCCGTCCCATCGTCGGAAGCTTCGAGTGCTCGATCGTCCGTCGGGACGCGCTGAGGCCGCCGACCCACCCCATCCCGTACGAGGTGTACTTCCGGGAGGAGATGACGGACCCGATCCTCGCCGGCACCGCAGATCTCGGCGGAACCCCGCTCGACTTCGACCTCGTGGCGCAGGTGCAGGCCACTTGGGAGTTCGGGATTCCGCTGTCCGGCCCGCCCGTACGCGAGATCTTCATGCCTCCGGACCCGGAAGACGTCATGGACGCCCTCCGCAGCGACCTCGAGTGGATTCTCCGGGGCGAACACATTCTCGAGAGTCCGTACCACGGCGTCCTGAACGTGGCTCGAGTCCTCTGGGTCCTCGAGGGCCATGCCGATCGTCTCGCACCCTCCGGGGAGGAGGCGGGCGAGTGGATGCTCGCGTGGGTCCCGGAACGGCACCGTGACGTGGTCCGGCTCGCGCTCGCCGCCTACCGGGACGACACCCTGATCCCGGAGGAGGAGCGGCGCACCGCCGGGATGGACTGGCCCCGCGACGACCTCCTTGCGTTCAGAGACTGGGCGAGCGGGCGGACGCGGGATCTCGCCCCGGATCCGATCTTCCGAAGTGAGGCCTGACCGACCCCGTCGCGTCCCGGAGCCGTGCGCGTCGAGGCATGGCGATGTAGCCTATCCCGTCTCCCTCCCCGAACCCGGACGCACACGCATGCGCACGTCGGCTGCCCTCGCGCTCTTCACGCTGTTCGCTCTCGCCCTTCTCCCGAGCCCCGGCGCGGCGCAGGTCCGCTTCGACGGACTCGACATCTCGGGCGGCTACTGGGGCTGGGAAGGTCAGGACTTCACCGACGTGGAGGCGGGGCCCCGACTCGGCGTGGCCCCCCTGCTCCGCATCGGCGAATTCTGGAATGTCGGCGTGGAGGCCGTCTACGCGACCGCCGAGGTGCAGCTGGTGGCCATCCCGATCGACATCAAGGAGACCGGGGTGAACGGAATCGTCCGTCGCTACCTCGCCGACCCCAACGACGTCCACGCCTACGTGCAGGCCCGAGGCGGCTGGAGCCGGCTCGAATCCGACATCGCCGAGGGGCTCGAGGGCCAGGTACTGTCGTACGAGCAGTCGGGCCTCGCGCTCGGCGCCGAGCTCGGGGTGGGCTTCCCGGCGGGCCGCTACATCGACGTCCTGTGGGCGGGAGGGTTCGGCTGGAACAGCTACACCCAGTGCGAGGTGTTCGGACAGAGCGGCGGGTATCGGTACATCCAGTTCGGCGACGACTGCTCGGCGATCCGATGGGGCGTGCGGGTGGGGATCGTGCTGGGACGGTCCGACGGATGAGCCGCCGCGCAGTCACGATCTTCGCGATCGTGTTCCTCGTCGCCCAGGCCGTGGCGCTGACCTGGCCGGCGATCACCCTGTTCGACGACATCGACACCCGCGTCCTCGGGCTTCCCCTGCCCTTCGCGTGGACCGCCGGCTGGGTGGCGGCGACGTTCTTCGTGATGGGATGGGTGCTGATGGTGGATCGGCTGGAAGACTCGGAATGAAGGCTGCCTGAATGTCCGACCTGGAGACCCGCCTCACCCAGGCGCTGACCGGCCGATACGCCATCGAGCGCGAACTCGGCGAAGGCGGAATGGCGACGGTGTACCTCGCCCGCGACCTGCGACACAACCGCCCCGTCGCGGTCAAGGTTCTGAAGCCGGAGCTCGCCGCGGTGGTCGGGGCCGAGCGGTTCCTGGCCGAGATCGAGACCACCGCCAACCTGCAGCACCCGCACATCCTCCCCCTCTTCGATTCGGGCGAGGCGGACGGTTTCCTGTTCTACGTCATGCCCTACGTCGAGGGCGAGACGCTGCGGGACAGGATCGACCGGGAGGGCCAGCTGCCGGTGGACGAGGCCGTGGGCATGGCCACCTCGATCGCCAATGCACTCGAGACCGCGCACGAGAAGGGCATCGTCCACCGGGACATCAAGCCCGCCAACATCCTGCTCAGCCGGGGCGAACCACTCGTGGCGGACTTCGGCATCGCGCTCGCGGTGCACGCCGGTGGCGGCGGCCGCATGACCGAGACGGGTCTCAGCCTCGGCACGCCGTACTACATGAGCCCCGAGCAGGCCACGGGCGATCAGGCGGTGGGGCCCGCCAGCGACATCTACGCGCTCGGGTCGGTGCTGTACGAGATGCTGATCGGCGAGCCCCCCTACCCCGGCAACTCCGCCCAGGCGGTGCTCGGGAAGATCCTGCAGGGCGCGCCGCCGTCGGCCACGGCCACGCGGCGGTCGATCCCGCTCAACGTGGACGGGGCGATCCTCAAGGCGCTCGAGAAGTTGCCGGCCGATCGGTTTGCCACCGCGCGGGACTTCGCGAACGCACTCTCGAACCCGGCGTTCCGGTATGGTGCGGCGGCGGCCGGGGCGGTCGAGGGCGGGCGGCGCTGGGCCCCGATCGCCGGGGTCCTCGGCACGACCACCCTCCTGTTCGCCGCACTCGCGGCGTGGGGCCTCACGCGGGGGCCCGCGTCGGACGCGGTGAACCAGCTGGCGCTCGATGTTCCGGAAGCGGTGAGTGCCTCCTTCAATCTCCCGGCGGCCGGTCGCGTGCAGCTGAGCCCGGACGGGCGGCGTCTCGTCTTCGTAGGTCCTGGCGCAGGCTTCGAGACGCAACTCTGGCTGCGGGACCTCTCCCAGCTCGAGCCGAGGCCTGTTCCGGGAACCGAGGGCGCCGTGATTGCATCGTTCTCGCCGGACGGGCTGGACCTCGCCTACGTGACCAGCACCGGGAACGCGCGGCGTCAGCTTCGACGCATCCCCCTGGACGGCGGACCGTCCATCCTGCTCAGCGATTCGGTGATCGATCTCGGCGGAATCTCGTGGGGAGTGGACGGGTGGATCTACACCGATGCCAAGCTCCACGGGGACGGGTTCGCCCGCGTGCCCGATACGGGCGGGCCTCCCGAAGCGCTCACCCAGCCAGCAGCGGATGAAGACTGGCACAGCGGACCCTTCGCGCTGCCCACGGGCCGTGGCGTGCTCTTCTACATCCAGGGCACTAGGCAGATCGCCATCCTCGATCTGGAGACGCGGGAGTACCGGCCCCTCGTGAACGGGATCTGGGGGGGCTACGCCGGAAGCGGGCACCTGCTGTGGGTCACGGAAGGCGGAACGCTCATGGCACAGCGTTTCGACCCCGCGTCCTTCGAACTCTCAGGTCGCTCGATTCCCATCGCCGAAGGGCTGGTACGACGAGCGGACTTCGGGGGCGCGAGCGTGACCATGTCGAGAAGCGGTGACCTGGCGTACGTGGCCGGAGACTTCGCGGGGGGGCTGGAGACTCGGCTCGTCTGGGTGGATCGTTCCGGCGACGTGACGCCGCTGGACACCGCCTGGAGCCGTGACTTCGAGGCGTTCGCGATCTCACCCGACGGCAGCCAGATCGCCGTCAATATCGTCGAAGGTGATGGCTCCGACATCTGGGTTCGCCCCATCGACACCGGGCCCGCCCGCAAGCTCACCTTCGAAGGATCCGTCTCGGACCCGGCCTGGCTCCCGGACAGCGAATGGGTCGGGTACTGGTCGGACGGCGCGATCTGGCGCCGGCGCGCCGACGGCTCCGGGGGTCCGGTGCGCGTCGCGGACAGCGAGGAAGCGCGCTACCTGCAGTGGACCCGAGACGGCCGGTGGGTGACCTACAACGACCAGAACGCCATCTACCTCCTGGAACTCGACGACGAGGGTCTGGCCACCGGGGAGCCACGGATCCTGATCGACGACCTCGCCGCCGGGTTCGAAGGCCAGGCCACCGTCTCGCCGGACGGCCGCTGGATCGCCTTCATCAATCTCGGAATGGGGTCACCCCGGACCTTCGTCCGCCCCTTCCCCGACGTCGACGCCGGAGACTGGCTCCTCACCGACATGCCCGCCGCGTCCCCTGCCTGGTCGGCGGACGGCACCGAGCTGCTGTTCCGGGCGACCGAGACGAACGAGCTCTGGTCCGCTGCGGTCGTGCCGAGCGAGAGTTTCGCGTGGGCGGCGCCCCGGAGGCTGTTCGACCTGGGTGGCCTCGCGCTCGCTCGCGGCGGCCGGGGGCCGATCACATCGGCACCGGGTGAAGATCGGTTCCTGGTCCGTGAGGACCCCGGATTCACCGAGGACCAGCAGCTCGTACTGATCCAGAACGCCTTCCGACTGCTCGACGAGCAGGTCGGAAACTAGGCCGCCGTCATGGAGCAATGGGTCGTCGTCTCCATCGTCATCGCCCTCTATCTGGCGGTGACCCTCACGATCGGGCTCGTCTCCGGCCGGCGCGCGTCGAAGAGCGTGCAGGGCTACGTGGCGGGCGACCGCAGCTTCAACCTGCTCGTCATGTACTTCGTGACGGGCGCCATGGTGTTCAGCGCCTTCGCCTTCCTCGGTGGACCGGGGTTCGCATACGGACGGGGTGCGGCGGCCTTCTACATCCTCGCCTACGGGGCGCTCGGGATGGCGCCCTTCTACTGGCTGGGGCCGCGGGCGGCGAAGGTCGGGCGACGCCATGGCTACGTGACTCAGGCGCAGCTCGTCACGGGCCGCTTCCCCTCGAAATGGCTCTCCGTGGGGCTCGCGGTGATGAGTGTGGCGGCGTTCGTGCCCTACATCACGCTGCAGATGCGCGGCGCGGGCATCGTGATCGAGGTGGTGACCGAGGGACACGTCCCGCTCTGGCTGGGGGCCGCGCTCTCGTACGGGATCGTGGTGCTCTACGTGCTCAAGGGGGGCGTCGCGGCGGTCGGATGGACCAACACCTTCCAGGGCATCATCATGCTGGTGATCGCCTGGACCTTCGGGCTCTGGCTGCCCTTCGAGCTGTACGGCGGGGTCGGCGCGATGTTCGAGCGGATCGCGACCGAGCGACCCGACATGCTCACCCTCCCGGGCCTCGCCACCGCCTGGATCGGTGAGGACGGCGGCACGCCGTGGACCTGGGGCGCCTACTCGAGCTCGATCCTGGTCAGCGTGATCGGGGTCACGATGTGGCCGCACCTCTTCATGAAGGCGTTCACCGCCAAGGACGAAAAGACGCTGCGTCGCACCGTCGTCCTCTTCCCCACCTTCCAGCTCTTCCTGATCCCGATCTTCCTGATCGGCTTCGCGGGGATCCTCGTCACCGGGCTCAGCCTCGACAATCCCGACTACATCCTGCCGGAGCTCATCCTCAACACCGGGCTTCCGCCGATCATCGTCGGGCTGTTCTGCGCCGGTGCGCTGAGCGCGTCGATGTCCACCGGGGACGCGCTGCTGCACGCCGCGGCGAGCATCACGGTGGAGGACGGGATCAATCCGCTGCGAGGAGGGAAGCCGACCGAGGGGCACCTCGCCGGGTACGCAGACCGGCGCGCCGACGGACCGGAGGACGAGGTCGGCGGCTCGGCCGGGACGCGCGACCGGCGTCCCCTCACCGACGACCAGCAGCGTCGTCTCATGCGGTGGCTGGTAGTAATTCTGGGGGTCGTGGCCTACGCCTTCGCGCTCGACCCCGAGTCCAGCCTCGTCATCCTGCTGCTCTCCGCCTACGGGCTGATCGCCCAGCTGGCGCCTCCCGTCTGGGCCGCCCTCTACTGGAAGCGGGCCACCACGAAGGGCGTGCTCGCCGGCTTCGTCGCGGGTGCCGCCACCACGCTGCACTTCTTCTACTGGTCCAACCAGAAGCCCTTCGGCATCCACGAGGGAATCCTCGGGCTGCTCGTGCACGTGCCGGTGCTGATCATCGTGTCCCTGCTGACGCAGCCGCAGGGCCGGGAGCAGATCGCGCGGTTCTTCCCGGAAAAGAGCGAGGGCCCAGCCTAGACCGCCTCGCCCCCCGCGACGATGCGTCTGTGGTAGTCGATCTGCCCCAGGTGCCAGCCGAGGTGCCATGTCAGGTGGGTGAGGAAGGTGGTCGCCGGCGTACCTTCCCCCCCGAGTGACGCCGGGAGCGTCGCGGGATACCCGGCGAGGAGCGCCTCGTCGGTCATGCCCTCGAGGGTGTCGCGCATGCTCTTCTGGCACGCCCGGATGCGCCGCACGATCTCCGCGCGGGGCACGTCCCGATCACCGAACTCCCCCTCCCGGTCCCGCACGTAGCCGGTCTCGCCGAGCACCGAGCCCACGAAGTGCTCGAGGTTGCCGGCGAGGTGAAGCGCGAGCGTTCCCGCCGAGTTCTTCACCGAGCCGGGCGTGCGCCAGAGGTCGGCCTCGTCGGGGTAGGCCTCGACTTCGCGGATGAGCCGGTCGAGCTCGCGGACGATGATGGAAGCCCAGGCGGGGCCGAGGGTGGGGTCGGTCATGTTCTCATGTCAGGTGGTGGACGGGAGCGAAGAGGGGGTCGCGGGCACCCCGACGAAGCGTCGGCGTCGGTCTGGCGGGCGGCACTCGACGAGCGAGGATAGTGCCGGCCGCACTCCGTGAAGGCCAGCCGGGGGCCGCGTAACCCCGCGAGAGACCTCGCCTCGCACCATGTTCGCCCCTATCCTGTCGATCATGACCGACTCCGACATCGGCGCCCGCGGCGTCCCAGACCGGCTCGCCGCCGCCCTCGCCGACCGCTACCGCATCGAGCGCGAGCTCGGGCAGGGCGGCATGGCCACCGTCTACCTCGCGGAGGACCTGAAGCACAACCGCCGGGTGGCGATCAAGGTGCTCAAGCCCGAGCTGGCGGCGGTGGTGGGCGCCGAACGATTTCTCGCCGAGATCGAGACCACCGCCCAGCTCCAGCATCCGCACGTGCTGCCGCTGTTCGACTCGGGCGAGGCCGACTCGTTCCTGTACTACGTGATGCCTCACGTGGACGGCGAGACGCTTCGCGACCGGCTCGAGCGGGAGCGGCAGCTTCCGGTGGACGAGGCGGTCACGATGGCGGGCAAGATCGCGTCGGCCCTGGCCTACGCACACGAGAACGGCGTGCTGCACCGTGACATCAAGCCGGCCAACGTCCTGCTTTCCCGCGGCGAGCCACTGGTCGCGGATTTCGGGATCGCGCTGGCGCTGGGGTCGGCGGGTGGAGGTCGGCTGACCGAGACCGGACTCAGCCTCGGTACGCCGTACTACATGAGCCCCGAGCAGGCGACGGGCGATCAGTACGTCGGCCCGCCGAGCGACATCTACGCGCTCGGCTGCGTCCTCTACGAAATGCTGGTCGGCGATCCGCCGCACGGCGGAAGCACGGCCCAGGCGGTCCTCGGCAACATCATCGCCGGCGATCCGGTGAACCCGAGGAAGAAGCGCGCCTCGATCCCGCCGAACGTGGATGCGGCCATTCGGAAGGCCCTGGAACGGCTCCCGGCCGACCGCTTCGCGCGTGCCGACGACTTCGCGCAGGCACTCCGGGATCCGGGCTTCCGGCACGGGGAGGCGCACTCAGCCGCGGCCGGAGGCGGTGGGAGCGGGATCTGGAAGCCGCTCGCCATCGCGGCCTCGGTCGTGGCGCTCGGCGCGATGGGCTGGGCCCTCTCGAGCGGGGGCGGCCCCTCGTCCGGCGTCCGTGACATCGGTCTTCCGTACGAGGCTCCGCTGCTCGCCGGCCGGAATTCCCCTGCGATGGCGGTCGCACCCGACGCCTCCTTCGTCCTGTATGACGCGCCTCAGGGGGAGGGAACGCAGCTGTGGTACCGAAGCCTGGAGGGACTCGAGGCTCGACCGATCCGCGGGACGGAGGGCACGCTCGGAGCACCCATGATCTCGCCGGACGGCACGCGCGCCGCCTTCTACGCCGACAACCAGGTCAAGGTGGTCGACCTCGCGTCGGAAGAGGTCACCGTCGCCGGCTCGGCCGACATCGTGCAGGGTGGCCGGTGGCTCGACGACGGACGGCTCTTCTTCTCGACCGACGACGGTCGCCTCCTGCGCTGGTTCGATCCGGAGGCG
>DATFJS010000465.1:0-6664 GCA_035269045.1 Longimicrobiales bacterium
TGCGCGCAGAGAACCCACGGCGACTTCCGCAGGAAGGCGCGGACGTGGGGTCGGAAGCGAAGCGCAACGCCGCACGATCGTGCGGCGGTAATCCCACCCCCTCCGTTCCAAACATCACGCAGTCCACAGGGGGCGAGCCCGTCCCTCTTCGCTGCGCGCAGAGAACCCACGGCGACTTCCGCAGGAAGGCGCGGACGTGGGGTCGGAAGCGAAGCGCAACGCCGCACGATCGTGCGGCGTTCATCCCACCCCCTCCGCATCCTGCACCTCCGGAAAGTGCTTCTCGAGGCACGCGTCGCAGATCCCGTGGCTGAACGACGCGTCGGAGTGCTCGGAAATGTACGCCTCGAGACGTTTCCAGTAGCCATCGTCATCTCGGATGTCCTTGCAGTAGGCACAGGTCGGCAGGATGCCCTTGAGGACCTTGATCTCCCCCATCGCCTCCTCGAGCCTCTGCTTCTCGAGTTCCAGCCGCTCCCGCGCGGCGTGAAGCGCCGTCACATCCTGAATCGATCCGACGAGATACCGCCGGCCCCTGTCGTCGATGAAGCGCCGCTTGCTGGTGATGATCGTCCGTGTCACGCCGTCGACGGTCAGCTCCTCCTGACGCTGATCCGCCACGCCGGTATCCAGGACTTCCCGATCGACGCGCAGGAAGTGCTCCCGCTCGGACACCGGGACCGCCTCCGTGAGCGTCGAGCCGAGGACGTCCTTCTCCTCCAGTTCGAACATCCGGCAGAAGGCGGCGTTCGCCAGAATCACCCGGTGCTCGTTGTCCTTCACGAACACGGGCTCGGCCAGGTAGTCGATCAACTCCTTCACCGCGGGGTGACGCAGGAGCATATCGCCCGAGCCATCCCCGGGGAGATCCGTGAGGGGACCCGAAACCTCGGTCTGCGAAGACTCGCTCATGAAATTCCCTCGATGAACCCCGTTGGAGGCAGCCACGGTCGGCTGGGAGGCTTACGCGCAGCCCCCGTTACAGTCCGACCCCCGCGCGCTCACCGCAAGAATTTCCGAACTCCTGCCGGCAGCGAGACCAGGCTCCCGGTGGGAGGCACGCCTCGTCCCGAGCGGACGCCGGCCCTGCGGTGTAGGAGAGATACGGCGTTCCTCACCGTCCCGGAGAACCTCATGGACGTGGTCTATCTCATCGGCATCGCGATCGTGCTGCTCGTCGTGTTCGGTCTGATCCGTTCTCGAGCGGGGTCATCCCCCACACGCACGACGCCCAGAGTCGTGACCCGGAACCTGGACTACACGATCCTCGGCCAGCGCCCGGAGATCGTCACCGAGGACGAGGACGATCCGCAGAGTGCCGCCGTTCGTGGAGAGAACGGTCCCTGAGGCCGCACCGCTCCCGCATCAGTGCCGGAACAGCCTCCTGCCGGTGAACACCATCGCGATCCCGTGCTGGTCCGCGGCCTCGACCACCTCGTCGTCCCGGATCGACCCCCCGGGCTGCACGATGGCCTTCACACCGGCCTCCGCGGCCGCGTCGACGCCGTCGCGGAAGGGGAAGAAGGCGTCCGAAGCGAGCACGCTCCCCTCGAGCTCCAGGCCCGCGTCCGCGGCCTTCCGGACCGCGATCTTCGACGAGTCGACCCGGCTCATCTGACCGGCGCCGATACCGAGCGTCCGACCGGCCCGTGCCAGGAGAATCGCGTTCGACTTCACGCCGTAGACGGCGCCCCACGCGAACGAGAGGTCGTCCCACTCCGCCCCGGTCGGCTCGCGCTTCGTGGCGACCTCCCAGCCCGGTCGTGCCAGGCCGTAGAACGGGGGCCGTGGGGGCTGCTGTACGAGCACCCCACCGTACACGCTGCGGAAGGCCCGTGCGTCGGGGCGCCATCCCTGCGCGGCGATGAAGCGGGCGGTACCGAGCTGGTCCCGCGTGCCGTGCCAGTCGCGCGGCTCGCCGTCGATGGACTCCTCGATCCGCGGCGCGCGCAGGATACGGATGTTCTTCTTCCGCGTGAGGATCTCCAGGGCATCCTCTTCGAAGTCCGGCGCCACCAGGCACTCGACGAACAGTTCGGACAGCGCTTCCGCGGTGGCGGCGTCCACGACCCGGTTCACCGCGATCGCCGATCCGAAGGAGGAGATCGGATCGGTGGCCAGCGCCCGGCGATACGCGTCCTCGAGCGTGTCCGCGACGGCCAGACCACACGGCGTGGTGTGCTTCACGATGCAGACAGCGGCGCGCTCGGCGTAGGCGAAGGGCGCGAGGGACTGAAGCGCGCCGTCGAGGTCGAGAATATTGTTGTACGAGAGCTCCTTGCCGTGCAGCTGCTCGAGCGCCGCGATCCCCTCCCCTTCACCCAGCCGGTGGAAGGTGGCCGGCTGGTCGGGATTCTCGCCGTAGCGAAGCGTCGCCACGGTGGGCGCCTCGATGGCGAATACCGACGGGGGGCCGTCCCGCGACTCGATGAAGTCGGCCACGGCGCGGTCGTACGACGAGATGTGCCGAAACACCTTGGCCGCGAGGCGGCGACGCAGAATGGCCGTCGCGTCCTCCGCGTCCGGCGCGTCGAGCGCCTGGATCACGTCGCCGTAGTCGGCGGGGTCGACGACGACGGTCACGGCGGCGTGGTTCTTCGCCGCCGCGCGGATCATCGTCGGTCCGCCGATGTCCACCTTGGCCATCGCCTTCTCGAGCGTCACGCCGGCGTCCGCGACGGTCTCCCGGAAGGGATAGAGGTTCACCGCGACGAGGTCGATCGGGGCGTATCCCTGCTCCTCTAGCTCCTCGAGATCCGAGGGGACATCCCGCCGGGCGAGCAGCCCGGCGTGCACGGCAGGATGAAGCGTCTTGACCCGTCCGCCCATCATTTCGGGGTGGCCGGTCACGTCCGCGACATCCTTCACGTCGAGTCCGGCCTCCCTCAGGGCCCGGGCCGTCCCACCGGTCGAGAGGAGTTCCCAGCCACGATCGGCCAGAGCCTGGCCGAACTCGGCGATGTCGGTCTTGTCGGATACGGAGAGCAGCGCGCGCGGTGCGGACATGGAATGCGGATCGGGGGATCGGTTCGACCGCGGGATCGGCCCGCGGGTCGTATGGGAGAAGGTCAGTCCGGCATCGGCCGGAATGCATGGATGGGATCGTCGAGCGGCGTCACGGGCCGTCCCTCGGCGAGGGTCGCACAGACGTGAGCCGCGACCCTCGGATACAGCGTGTGTTCCGCCTCGAGAACGCGGGCGGCCAGGGATGCGGGAGTATCGTCCGATCGCACCGGAACCGGCCACTGGCCGAGGATGCGTCCCTCGTCGTAGCGCTCGTCCACGAGGTGGACCGTCGGGCCGCTGATTCGCGCGCCGGAGGCGATGACGGCCTCGTGCACGTGCCGCCCCCACATCCCCTTTCCTCCGAAGGCGGGAAGCAGCGCGGGGTGCACGTTGAGCATCCGGTCACGGTAGCGCCGCACCACGCTCTCGGGGATGAGCCGGAGATATCCCGCCAGAAACACGACCTCGATCCCGGCGGCCTCGAAGCGGGCGAGCGTCTCCTCGGCGACATCCTCCGGACTCCGCCCCTTCACCGGCACGACGGCGCGATCGATTCCGGCACGTTCGGCCCGCTCCAGCGCCCCCGCATCCGGACGGTCGCTGAGAAGGAGGCGGGTCGTCCACGGCGCGCCCGAGGCCTCCGCGTCGAGCAGCGCCTGGAAGTTCGACCCGGATCCGGACGCCAGAACGGCGGCGTTCACCGTGCCACGGGCCATCAGCCGCGCACCCCGTCGTCCGGGGTCGGGAGATCCTGCAGAAACGGGTTGGAGCGCCGCTCGAAGGCGACGGTCGTGTCGGGGCCGTGCCCCGGGAGAAGTTCGGTCTCCTCGGGCAGTGTCAGGATCTCACGCGCGATCGAATCGAGGAGCTGCGCGTGGTTCCCGCCCGGGAGATCGGTACGGCCGATCGAGCCGCGGAAGATCACGTCGCCGACCAGCGCGCGATCCGACGCATGGTCGACGAACATGACGTGCCCCGGTGCGTGCCCGGGCGCGAAGAGGATCTCGAGTTCGATGTCGTCGCCGTATCTGAGGATCTGGCCCTCCACGAGATCGTAGACCGGCGGGGGCAGATCGACCGGCGGCAGACCGAACATCGCCGCCTGCTGGCCCACCGCTTCGTACAGCGGGCGGTCCGCGGCGTGAAGTCGCACGGGAAGGTCGGGCCAGCGGTCGAGCAGAAGCGGGATCCCGTCGACGTGATCGAGGTGGGCGTGCGTCAGGAGCACCGCGTCGGGAACGGCCCCCTCGTCATCCAGGAGCAGGATCACGTCGCGAACCGCGTGTCCCGGATCGACGACGACGCGGACACCCGACGACTCGCAGGTCAGCAGATACGTGTTCTCCGCGAATGGTCCGCCTTCGAAGCGATCGACGCGCACCGGCCGGGGATCCGCGTCAGGCGCAGCCGCAGCCACGCGGACGCACACCGGCGGCCTCGAGCTCGGCCTCCTCCTCGGTGGGCGCCGTCCATCCTCCGGAGAGTTCGAGCATCCGCTCGAGCGCCTCCGCGGCGCCGGCCCGGATGTCCTCCGGGATCGTCACCTCGTGCTGCTGGTGATCCAGACACCAGGCGAGCTTGGCGAGGGTGTTGAGCTTCATGTTGCCGCAGATGGCCGCGCCGGAGAGCGGGATCATGGTCTTCTCGGGGAAGCGCTGCTTCATCCGATCGACCAGCCCACGCTCCGTTCCGAAGATGAGCGCGTCGTGCTCCTCGGCGAGGGCGACCATGCCCGACGTCGAGGTCACGAAATCCGCCGCCTCGAGCAGCTCGCGGCGTGCCTCCGGATGCACCACCACCTTGGCCTCCGGGTGCGCCTTCTTCGCGCGGTCGAGTTCGTCCAGCACCATGTCGTCGTGGACGTAGCAGTACCCCTCCCACGCGATGATGTTGTCGCGGCCGGTCTTCTCGGCGACATAGTCGGCGAGGTTCTTGTCCGGCACGAACAGGATCGGCGTATCGCGGGGGATCGTCTCGACGATGCTGACCGCGTTGGACGACGTCACGCAGACGTCGGCGAGCGCCTTCACCTCTGCGGTGGAGTTCACGTACGCGACGACGACCGCGTCGGGATGCTCGTCGATGAGGCGTCGGAGCGCCTCCCCCGTCACGAAGTCAGCCATCGGACAGCCGGCACGAAGGTCCGGCATGAGGACGCGCTTCTCGGGAGACAGGACCTTGGCCGTCTCCGCCATGAAGTGCACGCCACAGAACACGATCGTGTCGGCGTCCGTCGAGGCTGCTTCCTGGGAAAGACCCAGCGAGTCCCCGAGGTAGTCGCTGACGTCCTGGATCTCGGTCCGCTGGTAGTTGTGTCCGAGCACGACCGCGTTGAGTTCACGCTTGCGGTGCTCGATGCGCTCGACCAGTTCCTCGGTGGAGAGCACCGAGTAGTCGAGCGGCGTGGGCAGAACTTCGAGTGTCGCGGGAGTCATGACGGAATGGGTCGCGGGAATACGCAGCCGGCGCGCAGCCGGCAATTCACCGGAATCTGCGGGTCAGACCGTGAACGACGATCCGCAGCCGCAGCCTCCGGCCGCATTCGGATTACGAAACGAGAACCCGGAACCCATCATGCTCGTGACGTAATCGATCTCCACACCCTCGAGATACTGCGCACTGAAGGGGTCGACGAAGATCCGGACACCTTCCTCCTCGAAGATCTCGTCGTCGGACTCCGGTCCGTCCTCGATGTTGAGACCGTACTGGAATCCCGAACAGCCGCCCGGCAGGACGGCGACCCGAAGCCCGGTGTCCTCTTCGGACCCGTGGTCGGTCATGAACTCGCGCACCTTGGTCTTCGCGGTGGGCGTAAGCTTGAGCATGTCTGAAACCACTCCAATTGAGCGGGAAATCTGCGTGAAATCCGGGTGATGCATGAACCGCGTTCGACCCGATGGCTTCGCGCTCTTCCAAGGATGCGGAAGCTATGCGGGGCGAACATGGGGGTCAACGATCGCCGCACCAATGAAATCGCCACGCCAGGCGGAATGTTCCGCCGTCGCGACGGACTCGACACGGACGCGTCACGACCCCCGGACGCGGCCGGACACCTCGGTGCGGACCCTACGCGCCGGAAAGCCGCCGGAGCGCCTCCACCAGGTCCCGTGTCCGCCCCCGCTCGACGGTACGAAGATCGAGCAGGAGCGCACCGTCCTCGACACGACCGACAACCGCCGGATCGCCCAGACGGAGGGCACGTGCGACGTCTTCCACGTTCCCGTCGGGCTGGAGGCGTACACCCGCCGATGGCACCTCCGTACCGGGATACGTGCCCCCGCCGACGCGGCCGGTCATCTCCACCACCTCCGGACGCATCGAGGAGGGGCACGAGGCCGCCACCTCCTCCGCCCGGGCGCGAACCTCGTCGACGGACGCCGCCAGCGCGGCGAGCGCAGGAATCCGCTCGAGGGCCCGATCGGGATCGAGGAGGAGTCGAAGCGTGGCCCGAAGACCCGCAAGGGCGACCTTGTCGACCCGCAGCGCGCGGCACATCGGTGCGGAGCGAAGTCGGGCGACGACGTCCGCGCGGCCCGCGATGATCCCTGCCTGCGGGCCGCCGAGCAGCTTGTCGCCGGAGAAGATCACCAGGTCGGCCCCCGCCTCGATGGACTCCGAGGGCCGCGGCTCCGGCGGGAGGTTCAGCCGGTCGGCCGGC
>DATFJS010000466.1:0-37016 GCA_035269045.1 Longimicrobiales bacterium
GAGGGGCGGGAACTCTACCGGGAGTTCACCAACTGGGCCGTGTGGGTCCACGTGGTCACCTGGGGGGCCATCGGTGGATCCGCGTTGGTGACCCCCTGGCCCTGGTCGGTGGTTCTCATCGCGCTGGGCGTACTGATCTACGTCGTGCTGGGAGGCCTCCTCGTGACCGTCCACAGCGACGGCGTGCGGGTCGGCCTCGGTCACCTGCGGCTGCTCCGCGCATTCATTCCCTTCGCCGACGTCACGCGCATCGAGTCCGTCACCTACCGCCCCCTCAAGGAGTTCGGTGGATGGGGGCTTCGTGGAGGAAAGCAGAAGCGTGCCTGGACGGCCCGCGGCGATCGGGCCGTGGTACTGCACACGCGTGACGATCGCCGGATCTACATCGGGAGCGACGAGCCCTCGAAGCTCGAAGGCCGGATCCGGACCGCGATGATCGCCGGGTAGGCCCCGCCGATACGTCTGGTATCCTGCGCGCGACCTCCTCCATATTGGGACTCGATTCGACTCCCCACCCTCTGGAGGTCCAGGTCGTGAGCATCCGCGCGCCGCACCGTGTCAGCTCCTCCCGCCGCACCCGTCACCGGTGGTCGCTGTCGGGGATCGTGCCCTTCGCGCTCATCGCCTGCCTCGCCGTCGCGACCGCCGGTCCCGCGACCGCCCAGGACCCGGAACCCGACTGGGCCGCGCTGGCCGCCTCACTCTCGGCCGGTGACGACCTGCCCCCGGACCCACGACTCGTGACCGGGACGCTGCCCAACGGCCTGCGCTACTACATACACGAGAACGACCGTCCGGCCGACCGGGCCGAGCTGCGCCTCGTGGTGAACGTGGGTTCGATCGTGGAGGACGAGGACCAGCAGGGACTGGCGCACTTCCTCGAGCACATGGCGTTCAACGGCACGGAGAACTTCGAGAAGCAGGCGCTCGTCGAGTACATGGAGTCGATCGGCATGCGGATGGGAGCCGGCGTCAACGCCAGCACCAGTTTCGACGAGACGACGTACATCCTGCGCGTGCCCACGGATTCGGCAGGACCCCTCCAGACCGCGATGCAGGTCATGGAGGACTGGGCGCACGGTCTCACACTCGACCCGGAGGAGATCGAGGCGGAGCGGGGCGTGGTGATCGAGGAGTGGCGGCTGGGGCGCGGCGCGGGTGCCCGGATCCGTGAGCAGCACTACCCGGCCCTGCTCCACGAGTCGAGGTACCGGGAGCGACTCCCGATCGGCACGGTCGACGTGCTCGAGAATTTCGAGCACGAGGCACTGCGGCGCTTCTACGACCAGTGGTACCGTCCCGATCTGATGGCGGTGGTCGCGGTCGGCGACTTCGATGCCGCTGAGGTCGAGGCGCTCGTCACCCGACACTTCTCGACGGTCGAGGCACGTCCGGAAGCCCCGGAGCGCCGGACATACGGAGTCCCGGACCACGAGGAAACGCTCGTGTCGGTGGCCACCGACCCCGAGCTGACCGTCTCGAGCGTCTCGGTGAACTACAAGAAGCCGCCCACCGATCGCGGGGGCGTCGAGGAGTACCGCGCCAGTATCGTGCAGGGCTTCTTCGACTCGATGCTCAATCAGCGGCTCAGTGAACTCACCCTGTCCGCCGAGCCCCCGTTCCTCCGCGGATCCTCCGGACTCGGGTCGCTCACCCGCACCAAGGGCATGTACTCGATGAACGCGTCGGTCGAGGACGACGGGGTGCTCACGGGACTCGCGACGGTACTGACCGAGGCCGAGCGCGTCGCGCGCCACGGGTTCACCGAGGCCGAGCTCGAGCGCGTGAAGACCACCGCCCTCAGGGGGATGGAGCGCGCCTACGAGGCACGCGGCACGGCATCCTCCGGGAGCTTCGTCGGCTTGTACATCGGCAACTTCCTTCGTGGCTCGGCGATGGGCCACATCGGACTCCGCTACGAGCTCTACCGACGGTTCGTGCCTGAAATCACCCTCGACGAGGTGAACGCCCGGGCCCGTGAGCTGATCACGGACGAGAACCGGGTCATCCTCGCGGCCGTCCCCGAGAAGGTGGGCCTGGCCCCTCCGACCGAGGACGACCTGCTCGCAGTGTTCGGCCGTGTGGCCGAGAGCGAGATCGCGCCATACGAGGACACCTCGGTCGAGGAACCGCTGATCGCGACCCTGCCGGAGCCCGGTTCGATCGTGGCCGAGCGCACGGTCGACACGGTGGGTGTGACGGAGTGGGAGCTCTCGAATGGCGTCACCGTCGCCCTCAAGCCCACCGACTTCACCGACGACCAGATCCTGATGCGATCGTTCAGCCCCGGGGGCACCTCGCTGCTCAGCGACGATGACGTGCTGAGGGCGTCCGCCTCTCTGATCAACGCTTCGGGCATCGGCGACTTCGGCCCCCTCGATCTCCGGCGAAAGCTCACCGGGAAGGTGGCAGGCGCATCCGCATCGGTATCCTCGCTCGAGGAGAGCGTCTCCGGATCCGCGTCGCCGCAGGACCTGGAGACCATGTTCCAGCTGCTCCACCTGCGATTCACGGACCCGAGAGCGGACAGCACCGTCTACCTGGCCGGGATCGCCCAGGCCCGGGCCGGCTACGAGAACCGGCAGGCGAGTCCCGTCGCCGCGTACTCGGACACGCTCCAGTCCGTAATGACACAGGGGCACCCGCGGACACCGCTCCCGAGTCTCGAGAATATCGAGGCGACGGACCTGGACTACAGCCTCGAGGTCTACCGTGACCGATTCTCCGACGCGAGCGATTTCACCTTCGTCTTCGTGGGCGACTTCGATCTCGAGACGATGAGGCCGCTGGTCGAGCGTTACGTGGCGTCCCTCCCCGCCACCGGCCGTGAGGAGACATGGCGGGACGTGGGACCCGACCCGCCCGCGGGCGTGATCGAGAAGGAGGTCTACCGCGGCATGGAGCCGCAGAGCCAGTCCACGATCATCTTCACCGGCGACTTCGACTACGCTCGGCAGAATCGCACGGCGATGGGCGCGATGACCTCGATCCTTCAGACCATGCTTCGGGATCGCGTGCGTGAGGAGCTCGGCGGCTCGTACGGTGTGAGCGTGAGCCGCGGCATGAGCTGGCGCCCGGACCGCTCGTACACGATCACGATCCGCTTCGGGTCGGACCCCGAGCGCGTGGCCGAACTCACCGAGGTCGTGTTCGACGGAATCCGTACGCTGCAGGCCGACGGCCCCGACCCGGAGGACCTCGCGTCGATCAAGGAAGGTCTCCGGCGTTCACGGGAGAGCAACCTCGAGTCCAACGCATACTGGGCTTCACAGCTGGTCGCGCTCTACCAGCGTGGACTGGATCCGTCCGTGGTGTGGGGCTACGAGGAGACCATCGACGCGATGACGCCGGAGATGATCCGGGACGCGGCGCAGCGCTACTTCGACTTCGAGAACTACGTGCGGGTGACGCTCTTCCCGGAGTCGATGCGGTAGGGTGAGGCGCCGACGCGAGGGGGGGCCGGGGCGGCGCGGTTCAGTCGAACCGCACCCGCCTCTCCTCCTCGCCCCGTGCGAAGTAGAAGGTGCGGGGGGTGCCTTCGGGGAAGTGGACGAACTTCATCACGTTCCGCTGGTCGTCGAACAGCTCCATGAGCAGCGTGTTGCGGACCGTGATCTCGTCCACCGGGCCCTCCGACTCGTAGTGCACGACCACCCACCAGACGGGCTCGCGATCGAGGAGATCCTCGCCGCTGCGGAGGATCTTCGGGGAGAGCTCGCCCCCCGGGATCGCGAGGTTCAGTCGGTCCTGCAGATAGCGCAGGACGAGCGCGTCTGCCTCCGGGCCCGGCGTCAGCGCCACGGCATCGACCTCGAGATACGCACCGACCGCCCTCTCCAGGTCGTCCTTGAAGAACCGGAGGCGGCCGGCGAGCACACCGCCCGCGACCGCGATGTCCGCGTAGGCGACATGAAGGTCGTGGACAGGTGCCGCCGACCCGGGTACATCGAACGGCACCATGACCGCACTCGTCGGGAGCCCGGCGGCCGGGCGTGCCGGCGACTCCCCCGCTCCGAGAAGCAGGGGGAGGCCGGCCGCGAGGACGCATCCGCGGACACCGACACGCGTCACGACGGCTCCGCTCTTCATGTCGCGCCTCACGAGATCGGGCGCCGCCACGTGTTGTTGCTCCGATCGACGTCCGCGAAGACCTCGTCCGGGTCGATCACGACGGACACCACCGGCTGATCCGCGAAAAAGCCCTTCGTGAAGCTCAACTCGTTGTTGCGCCACACGTCGACCGGCAGGTCGAGTCGCAACGTCGTGCCGTCCTCGAAGGTGGCCTCGATCTCGAGGGGCATCACCAGCCCTCCGACGTTGTCGACCTTCACCCGGTAGTAGTGGCGTCCGGGGGCGGCATCGCCGAGCAGCTCCGAGCCGTCCTGCATCGTCACCGCCTCGATCGACTGATCGTTGGCGTGCGTCGTGTAGAACCAGCCCCGCCAGAACCACGAGAGGTTCTCGCCCGATCCCTCCTCGATCGACCTGAAGAGGTCCGACGGCTGCGGGTGCCGGAACGCCCAGTTCCGCGAGTAGTCCGCGAAGGCCTGGTCGAAGCCTTCCGGCTCCAGGACGTGCTCCCGCAGCATCTGGAAGCCGGTCGCGGGCTTCGCGTACCCGTTGTTCCCGAAGTCCTTATGGATCAGATCCGACTCCGTCATGATCGGCACCTGGTCCGGGTCCCGCATGTAGTCGACGATGTTCGGTGCGGGCCCCCGTCGGCTGGGGAAGGTGCAGTCGTCCGCCTGGCTCCACACGCCGCCGCAGTAGGTCTCGGCGTAGTCCTGCTCGGCGTAGTACTGCACGAAGGTGTTCACGCCCTCGTCCATCCACGTCCACTTCCGCTCGTCCGAGGCGATGATCATCGGGAACCAGTTGTGCCCGACCTCGTGAATCGTCACGGAGATGAGGCCGCGCTCCGTCGCCGGCGAGTACGTCCCGTCCGGCTGCGGGCGGTAGCCGCAGAAGGCGACCATCGGGTACTCCATCCCGCCCTGCGGGCCGTTGACGTTGATCGCCTTCGGATAGGGGTACTCGATCGACATTCGCCCGTAGGTCTTCAGCGTCTGGACGGTGGCGCGCGTGGAGACCTTGTCCCACAGCGGCATGGCTTCGCGCGGATACAGCGAGTGCACCTTGATGACGCGGTCGTCACCGGGATAGCTGTAGCCGGCCGCGTCCCAGACGAACGACCGCGAGGAGACCCACGCGAAGTCGCGGACGTCCTCGGCCACGAAACGCCAGGTCACCGTCCCCTCGTTCACGGGACGCGTGGAGGGATCCCCGACCTCGTCCGCACCGACGATGAAGCTCGGCTCCTCCGACGTGTACGCGTCGTCGAGTCGCTCGAGCTGCTCGGATGTCAGGACCTCCGCCGGATTCTGCAGCACCCCGGTCCCGTCCACGATGTGGTCCCAGGGCACGGTGAGACTCACGTCGTAGTCGCCGAAGTTCAGGTAGAACTCCCCGCGGCCGATGAACTGCTCGGTCTGCCACCCGTTCACGTCGTCGTAGACGCTCATTCGAGGGAACCACTGCGCCATCTCGTAGAGCCATCCGTCGGCGACGAGCTCCTTTCCGCCACGCCCCGAGTCGGGGATACGGAACGACCAGTCGATCTCGAACTCGACGTCACCTCCCGGCTCGAGCGTCTCGGCGAGGTCGATCCGCATGATCGTCCCGTTGATCCGGTACTCGGCATCGACCAGCGCGCCACCCGTCGTCACCAGCTGTACACGGGTGATATCGTGACCCCCGTCGAACTGCTCGACCCCCACGTAGCGCCGGAAGGCCGGGCTGATCTGCTCGGGCAGCGCCGCCTGCGCCTCGTATGCCCGGCTGTGTTCCAGCGAGCGGACGTTCTGGTCGAGCTGCAGCCAGAGGAAGTCCAGCCGATCGGGGGAGTTGTTTCGGTACGTGACCCGCTCCGACCCGTGCAGGACGTGGTTCTCGGCGTCGAGACGCGCCTCGATGACATAGTCGGCCCGCTGCTGCCAGTAGGCGTAACCCGGCGCCCCCGATGCGCTTCGAAACTCGTTCGGTGCAGCCCAGGCGTCGATCGGTCGGAAGATCGAGCGGTTGGTTTCCGAACCATCGTCGTGGAGCCAGTACTGCGCGGCACCCGGTGCCGGAACGAGCAGGAGGACCCCGAGGATCGCCGTGATCCAGCGGGCGCGACCAGAGGTGGGAATGGACATCGGACCACTCATCGGATGGAGGAATCGCTCCCGACGTGGGTCACATCGGAAGTCGTAGGATGGAAAGCACCAGTGAGACCACGGCGACGACGCTCGCCACGGCCACCACGCGTCGCCTCCGGTCGACTCCGAGATGGAGCCCGACGGTCGCCACGAACAGCATCAGCGCGACGATGATCAGCTGACCGAGTTCGAGCCCGACGTTGAAGGAGGCGAGCGGAACCAGCAGCGACGCCTCGGCGCCGAGCAGCGCACGGAGGAAGTTCGAGAAGCCGAGTCCGTGCACGAGCCCGAATCCGAAGGCCAGCCCCCAGGTCGTCGGCGACGAAAGTGGAGCGGACCGGAACTCCGTCGCGGGGTCCGCGGCGGCATCCGGGACGAGCGCCCGAGCACGAGCGATCTGTACCAGCGCCGTCACCAGGATCGTGACGGGAATCAGGAACTCGACCCACGACGTCGGCAGCCGGACGACCCGCGTCGTGGCGAGCGCGAGCGTGACGGAGTGACCGACCGTGAAGGCCGTCACCTGTACCAGCACCGCTCGCCATTCGCGCACGGCGTACGGGATCGTCAGCGCGACGACGAACAGGATGTGGTCGTAGCCCCGCAGACCGAGAATGTGCTCGAATCCGAGCCGCATGTAGACGAGGATCTCGGATCCCACTGCGCGTCGTCACCGTTCGAGGGCGTCGGAGGTCTCGAGGAGGGCGGCATGTGAACCGCACGTACCTGAAACCTCCCCCGACACGGTGCCCGCGGCCGTGGGGAAATCCCCGCTGTCTCCTGCGGGAGGAGTTCGGTCAGACCCCTCGCCCGGAGTCGAGAACCATCCGTTCGACTGCGCCGACGAGCTCCTCGGCAGAGAAGGGCTTGTCGAGATACCGGATGGGGTCGAGGCGCTCCCGTTCGAGATCGTCCGGTGCGCGTGGCCGGTGACCCGACGTGAGAATCGCGGGGGCGGTGACACCGAGACGGCGCATCTCCCCGAGCATCTCGGGTCCGTTCATCCCGGGCATGACGACATCCGAGACCACCAGGGACACGGACTCCGTTCCACGGGATCGGATGAGGTCGAGGGCCTCCTCCGCGGACGGGACGGAGACCGCGTCGTAGCCGGCTCTCGTCAGAATTCTCTCCGCGACCCTTCGAACCGCGGGATCGTCCTCCACGAGGAGAACGGGCTCGAGATCCGGGGATGGGAGAATGTCTCGATCCATCCCGGATGCCGGATCAGACTTCGACTCGGCCGACTCCAGCGGTGTCGGGACCAGGGGGAGTCGGACCAGGAACCGGGCACCGTCGGAGTACTCCGGGTCGAGTGTGACACTGCCGTGAGCCTGCCGGACGATGCCGAACACCGTGGAGAGCCCGAGGCCCGTACCTTCCCCCTCGGGCTTCGTTGTGAAGAACGGCTCGAAGATCGACTGGCGAAGGTCCGAGGGAACCCCGGGTCCGTCGTCCTCGACCGCGAGAACGACCTGGTCGCCCTCCCCCTCCCCGGGCTCCACGCGCGTGGACAACCTCAAGGTTCCACCCTCCGGCATGGCGTCCCGGGCGTTCAGGACGAGGTTCAGCACCACCTGTTCGATTTGCCCGCGGTCCACCCAGGCATGCGTGGGGCGATCGGTCACATCCCAGTCGATCCTCATCCGATCTCCGAGAAGGCGTTCCAGCATCCCGGACATCCGGTTCAGGCCCGTGTTGATCTCGACGACTTCCGGTCGGCTCACCTGCTTGCGACTGAAGGCCAGCAGTTGGCGCGTGAGATTCGCTCCCCGCTCGGTCGCGTCGACGATCACGCGCAGGTCTTTCCCGGCATCGCCGCCGGTGCCCAGTTCCTCTTCCACCAGCTCCGCCGTATTCCTGATCACGGTGAGGAGATTGTTGAAGTCGTGCGCGACACCCCCCGCGAGACGTCCGAGCGTCTCCATCCGCTGGGCGTGCTCCAGCTGCCGCCGCATCTCGGCACGATCACTGACGTCGTGAACGATGGCGAGGACGACCTTCTGATCCCCCAGCTCCACGGGGGCGGCGTACACCTCCACGTCCCGCTCGCTTCCATCCGCGACACGGTGGCGGACCTGGAGGAATCGGGCCCGGCTCCGGGAGGACTCCTCCAGATGGTGGTCGAGGGTTCGGGGGTCCGCCGGGTTCAGGTCGGAAACCCTCATCCCGCAGAGCCTCTCGACGGAGTAGCCGTAGAAGCCCGCCGCCGCCCGGTTGGCGTCCACGATGCTCCCGTCGTCCGGGTCCACGATCAGCATGATCGCGTGGCTCTTCTGAAAGAGCTGCTCGTACGTCCGCCTGCCCTGTCGGAGCGCCTCGTGCGCCATCGCTCGAGTAGCCACGTCGGTCGCCATCACGAACTCGGCGGGGCGGCCCCTGAACCGCACGGGAAAGGCGGCGATCTCCACGTCGATCTCCGTCCCGTCTCGGGCGAGATGGGTCCAGACACCCGCCCGGTGTAGTCCTTCCTCGGACCCGACGCTCTCGAGGAGGCGGGTGCGATGATCGGGGGGGCGAATGTCGGCGATGGTCATCGCCAGGAATTCCTCCCGGGTGTACCCGTATTTCTCGACCGCCGCCTCGTTGACCTCCAGGAACTCCAGCGTCTCCTGATCGAAGATCCACAGGGGCAACGGAGCGCGATCGAAGAGATGCCTATACCGATCCTCGCTCCGGCGCAGGGACTCCGCTTCCCTGCGGGAGGCCTCCAGTTCACGCCGGGCGAGATAGACGACGAGCAGCGAGGCGAACGCGACGTAGAGCCAGCCCTTCAGCGTCTGGGCGACCCGCATGGCCTCGAGGTTGCCGGCCAGCGTCACGACCGCGACGTCGGACACGAAGATCCAGATCGCGGACGCGACGAAGAAGACCACCCCGATCCGCAGTGGCCGCTTCATCGTGCCGCAGTGCCCGGAGTCCGAGTTCGATCGGGAGGGGTCACATCAGCCCCCGTCGATCTGGTCCAGCAGCGTCCGCACCGCGGCGTCGAGCTGGCTGTCGATCCCGAGATACGACTCCCCCGCGGGCCGCTCGACCTCGACGTCCACCGGACGCGGATTCAACTCCATGTTCTGGCCGCGGTTGTCGCGCACGTACGTGCCGGGCATGCGGACGCTGGTGCCGTCCACGAGGCCTCGGCTTCCGGTGAAGATGATCCAGCCGGCGGTCGGCTCACCGACCACGCTCCCGAGGCCCAGCTCCCGGTAACCCTCCGTGAAGTCCTCCCCGTCGGAGAGGGTGTTCTGGTTGGTGACGAGCACCGTCGGCGCGAGCAGGGCACGCTGGCCGAGCCGCACCCGGGCGGGCGCCCGGACGTCGCTGCCGCGCGACTCCATGGTGAGGTAGTTCTGTCGCGCCAGGACGTCGATCGCGTACACGTTCACGAAGCCGCCGTTGTTGTCCCGGACGTCGATCACCACACCGTCCTTCGCGTGGTTCAGCTGGTCGAGGTCCCGGATGAACTGGGTCAGCGATCCCTGGGACATGGACGGGATGTGCACGTAGCCCAGGCGGCCGTCGCTGATCTCGCCGACGTAGGCGCGACGGCTCTCGACCCAGTTCCGGTACCGGAGCTGGCTCTCGGCACCGCCGGAGGTCGCGAGCACCTCGACCTCGCGGGGCTCGGCATCGCCGGTCGAGACACCGAGCACGACCTGTTCGCCGGGGGTGTCCCGGAGCAGCAGGTGCAGGTCGCTGGAACCATCGAGCTGTGTCCCGTCGATCGAGACGACCTCGTCCCCGACCGAAATGTCGCCCGCGACGTCCGCGGGCCCGAGCGCCATCACCTCGCTCACCACGAAGCGGCCGTCGTTCTCGTACGCGATCCGGTCGAAGCCGAGGCCCAGGCGCCCGGTCGAGTGCCCGTCCCCGCCCTGCGGCGGCCCGGTGCGCCCGGAGTGCCCCAGGTGCGAGGCGTTCAGCTCACCCAGCATCATGTCCATGAGCCGGCCGAACTCCGCCCGGGTTCGGGCCCCTGCCATCTGCGGGGCGAAGGTCTCCCGGACGGCGTCCCAGTCGGTCCCGTGGTAGTCGGGGTCGTAGAAGCCGTCCCGCATCTCACCCCAGCCCTGCTCGAAGGCGACGACCTTGGTACGCTCGAAGTCGTCGACGATCTCGACCGACGTCGAGACGGTGCGCTCGTTTCCGCCGGGCCAGCTCACGATGCGCAGCTCCCCGCCTCGGCTCGTGTAGAGCTGCCTTCCGTTCTCGGAGAAGGCGATCGGGCTTCCGCCGGCGTCGAAGTCGTCGAAGTCGACGTCGCCATTCGGCCCGAACGTCACCCGCCGCATCCCGCCCTCACCCGTGACCACACCCGATTCGCCATCGGGGTGGAGGAGGATCGACCCGACCGAGAACCCGGTGGGTACCACCCCGCCGCGACGACGGATCCCGTCCCACTCGATCGTCACCTCTTCGGGTACGTCCACGGGCTCACCCGGCTCGCCCGGCTCCGTACCGGGGGCATCCTCGGACTCCTCGGTCTCCTCGTCCGGATCCCGGATCTCGTCCGGCTGCTCGAACAGGGCGCGGAAGGCGTCCTCGTCGAAGGTCGGGGGCGCCGGCACGAGGTCGACCTTGATCATCTCGCCCGGCTCGGTCCGCTGGCCGGTCCGGTACACGATGTAGGTCCCGTCGGCGCTCCACTGCGGCGAGCCGAAGTACGAGCTCGCGATGAAGCTCGCCTGGCGCGGCTCGCCGCCCTCGACGGACACGATCTTCACGTTCGTGAACTCGTCCGTCTCGGCGCCGTAGGCCACCCAGCGGGAATCCGGCGACCACGTCGCGCCGCCGGCGATGTCCCGGGCCAGCAGCCGATCGTCCCCGGATTCCCAGTCGATCACCCGGAGCTCACGCTCGTCGTGGAGCTGCCTCGAATAGGCCAGCCAGCGGCCATCCGGTGAGAAATCACCCGCACCGTCGCGGGCGTCGCCCGTCGTGACCTGCCGCTCGGTGCCGGTGGTGAAGTCGTGGTGATAGAGTTTCTCGGTGCCCGTCCGCCAGGAGGCGTAGACGATCCCGTTCGAGTCGGGCGTCCAGACGATGCCGCCCTCTTCGGCGGGCGTGTCGGTGACCCGGGTCGCCGGCACGTCGTCCGAGGTGGAGGCGGCCCAGACGTCGCCCCCCTCGACGAAGGCCCACTTCTCACCGTCCGGGGAAACCGCGATCGAGCTCCAGCCGGAGTCCTCCTCGCTCGTCTCGGGCGTCGGGCCCTCGACCGCACCCATGAGGGTGATGTCGAGGCGGCGGGGAACCATCTCGACATCGTCGATCACCCAGATCGCGAAGTCCCGCTCGAAGGCGATCAGCGACGCGGAGACGGCCGCGCTCGGAAATAGCACGCGACCCTCGGTGAACTCGGTGAGCTGGAACGCCTCTCCCGCCTCGAGATCCATCGTATCGCTCCCGTCCAGCGACGCGATCCAGAGGTTCTCGGCCCCCGACCGGTCGGACATGAAGGCGATGTACCGGTCGTCGTTGGCGTCGTCGATGAGCCACATCGGCCACATGTTCTTCCCGCCCGTCGCGACCGAGCGGTAGGTCGGCACGCCGCCTTCCGTCTCCGCCTCCTCGACGATCCAGATCTCCGACTCGTCCATGTGCGAGTGACCATTCCGCCACCACTGTCCGCGCGCCTGATCACCTCGCGTGGAGATCGCGAGCATCCCGTCCGGACCGGGGGTCGAGAAGTACTCCCCCTCGTAGGTATCGCCGGCCACCACCATCGGAGTGCCCCCGCTCGCCCGCACCCGGAAGACGTCGTGGGTGCCCGCGACGTCCTCGGCGCTGGAGCTGAAGTAGATCCACTCGCCGTCGCGGGACCACCCGTTCAGCTCCTCCGATCCGGAGTCGTTCGTGAGGCGCCGGACATCTCCCGTCTCGAGGTCCATGACGAACACGTCCTCGCCGCCGTTCCGGTTGGAGCTGAACGCCAGGTGACGTCCGTCCGGCGAGTACAGCGGGCGCGACTCGTGGGCCGAGTGCGCCACGAGCAGCCGCGCCGCGCCACCGGTCGACGGGACGGTCCAGATGTCGCCGCCGGATACGAAGGCGATCTCCGAGCCGTCGGGCGAGATCCCGGGCTCGTAGAAGGAGGGGGCTCCCTGCGTGGAGTCGAGGCCCGAGCCCGGGGACGGGCCCTGCGCATGGATCGGGCTCGTCAGCGTGAGGACGGCGAGGGCCGTCAGCGCGGCGAGAGCGAACGGGTGGGTCGGACGGGTCATCGGAGTCTCCGGAACGTGCGGGTCGAACGTTCAGGGCTACGACGCGAAGCCCCTCCCTGCAAGCCAGTCGCGCACGAATCCGGCGATCTTCCGCTGCGCGACCGGGAGTGCCAGGTCGCCGAATTCCGCGGAGTGGATCCATCGCGGCTCGTCCGGCTCGGCGCCGTCGGGGCCGAGCAGCGGGGACCCGAGGGGCGGCCTCACCGGGATGTCTTCCGCGATGTCGGCCGCCCGATCCGTGGAAGGCTCCGGCACCACCTCCATCACGAACGGCCGGTACGTCGCGCGGAAATGCGAGAACACGTGCCCGACCTCGGGGAGCGCGTCGGCACGGGGCGGATCGTGGTCGTGCTCCCACTCCGGGAACTCCCACATCCCGCCCAGCAACCCGTCGGTGGGCCGACGCCTCATCGCCACGCGCCAGCCATCCGACATTTCCGCGCAGGCCGCGATCACGACGATGTCCCGCTCGGGAACCGGCTTCCGCCTCTTCGGCGCCGGCCGCTCGTCCACGGTCCCGGCCGAGAGCGCCGCGCACATGGGCGCGACGGGACACCCTGCGCAGTTGGGCGACGACGGTGTGCACACCGTCGCCCCCAGCTCCATCAGCGCCTGATTGAAGTCGCCGGGTCGATCCGGATCGACCAGCTCCGATGCGCGGTCGCGGAGCCAGGCCGCGGTCGGGTTCGGTTCGTCGAACAGCCGCGCCAGCACGCGCCGCACGTTCCCGTCCACCGCCGGCGTGGCGACGCCGAACGCGATGCTCGCCACGGCACCGGCGGTGTATGGGCCGATGCCCGGTACTTCGCGGAGCTCGTCCACCGTCGCCGGAACCTCGCCTCCGAACCGATCCCGCACGACCGCCGCGCCCTCCCGGAGATTCCGGGCGCGGGAATAGTAGCCGAGGCCTTCCCACGCCTTCAGCACCTCCGACTCGTCCGCCGTCGCGAGCGCCTCCACGTCCGGGTACCGCGCCATCCATCGCTCCCAATAGGGAATCACCGTCTCGACCCTCGTCTGCTGCAGCATGATCTCGCTGACCCAGATCGCGTACGGGTCGTCCGTATCACGCCATGGCAGCGGGCGCGCGCGCGCATCGAAGAAGTCGAGGAGCGCGGTCCTGAGTCGCTTCCGCTCGAGCGGGCGGGCGGGATTGGTGGCATCGGTCATGGTCAGGGAACCTACCGCTCGATGTCGGTCCACCGAACCGGGGCCGCCGACCACGCCAGAACTCCGATTCGAACCCGGTCCGGCGGTCGCGGGTAGCCCGAAACACGGTCGGCCGATCCGACCCTCCTCCCGACCCGGAGTCCCATGCGCTTCACCCGCTACAGCAAGTACAAGGGCGGCTGGATCGACGCCCTCAACCTAGAGGGCCTGATGGACCAGCTCTCGGACTTCCTCATGAACGGGGGGTTCGCCGGCGGGCCCCACTACCACCCGTACTGGGGATGGTCGGGCACCGAGGACACGAACTCCATCGACGCCCTCAAGCACCAGCTCCTGCAGGCGCTCATGGAGAGCGGCGAGCTGACGCCCGAGATGATCGAGGAGCTGCGCGGCGAGGGCGAGGGCGACGAGGAAGTCCAGCAGCAGATCGCGGAGATGCTCGACCGCCTCATCCAGCGCCTCGTGGACGAGGGCTACATCACCCTCGAGAACGGTCAGCCCCAGATGCCCGGGCAGATGCAGGACGTGACGGGTCCCGATGCAGGTGAGGGAAAGGTGGACGATGCGAAGGAGGCCGCGCAGACCGTCCAGTTCAACCTCTCGCAGAAGGGGATGGACTTCCTCGGCTACCGCGCCCTGAAAGGGCTGCTCGGGGCGCTGGGGTCATCCGCGGCGGGCTCCCACGACACGCCACACCTTGATACGGGCATCGAGGCCGAGGCCGCGTCGAAGCCGTACGAGTTCGGCGACACCCTCAACCTCGATATCCCCGCCACGCTCAAGAACGCCATCGAGCGCGAAGGGCTGAAAGTCCCCCTGAACCTCGACTACTCCGACCTCATGGTGCACCAGTCGGAGTACCGCTCGTCGTGCGCGACCGTCCTGATGCTGGACATCTCGCACTCCATGATCCTGTACGGCGAGGACCGGTTCACCCCCGCCAAGCGGGTCGCGCTGGCGCTCAGCCACCTCATCCGCACGCAGTTCCCGGGCGACTCCATCCACGTGCTCACCTTCGGGGATCGGGCGGAGCAGATCCCGCTCAGCCAGCTCTCGAAGGCGCAGGTCGGACCCTTCCATACCAACACCGCCGAGGGCTTCGAGCTCGCGCGCCGCATCCTGACGGGGCAGAAGCAGGACATGCGGCAGATCGTGATGATCACGGACGGAAAGCCCAGCGCGGTCACGCTTCCCAACGGTCAGGTCTACACGAACTCCGGTGGACTCGACTCGTACATCCTCAAGCGGACCTTCCACGAGGCCGCCGCGTGCCGGAAGTCGGGCATCCCCATCAACACCTTCATGCTGGCGCGGGACCCCTACCTCGTGCAGTTCGTGCGAAAGGTCTCCGAGATCGCGCGCGGAAAGGCGTACTTCACGAGCACGGTGACGCTCGGGCAGTACATCATGATGGATTTCATGAAGCGGAAGCGTCGCCGGGTGGGGTGAGTTCGGCCAGTTCCCGCGTCACCCACGCCTTCTCGCCGATCCTGCCGGTTTCCGGGAAATCCCGCTGGAACCTCGCGGGGGCTTCGGGTCATTCCTTACCATGGCGGGGCGGTTCATCGACGTCCAGCAGGCTCAGTGACACAGGGGAGAACAGGTGAACGCCAAGGTACTCGTTCGAGGACTGATCGCCGGCGCACTCGGCGCCACGGTGATCGCCGTCTTCTTCCTCATTCTCGATGTGGTTCAGGGCACGCCCTTCGCGACGCCGGGATTCATGGCCGAGGCCCTGCTGGACACCCCCGGCGCGGCGGGTGTCCCCGCCTACACGGTTCTGCACTACACGTCGTTCCTGGTCATGGGAATGACGACCGCGTGGGCCCTCCATCGTCTGGATGTGAACTCGCCGCTGCCGATCGGGCTCGCTCTCGGCGGTATGCTGTTCGCCTTCATCTTCTACGGAGCCGTACTCCTCAACGGCGCAGACGTCGTCTCCTTCGTCGGATGGCCGTCGGCACTCGTCGCGAATCTGCTGGCGGGCGTGGCGATGGTCGTCTACTGCGACCGAGCCGCGGGCAGGAAGGGCCCGACCGCGATCGGTCGAATTCTGAGCATTCCGTGGGTCCGTGAAGGGCTGATTCTCGGACTTTCGACCGCTGCGCTCGTCGCGGTCTGGATGTTGATCATCGATGCGCTGACGACGGAGCCGTTCTTCACCGCGGGCGCTCTCGGATCCGCGATGATCCTCGGAGCCGCGAACAGTACCGAGATCGTGGTGAATGCCGCCACGGTCCTGGGCTACACCCTCTACCATGGAGCGATCTTCACCGCGATCGGGCTTGTGACCGCGCTCATCGTGTCGAAGGCCGAGGAGGCGCCCTCCATCCTCATCGCCGGCGTGCTCCTGTTCGCGGTATTCGAGGCGCTGACCGCCGGACTCGTCTCGCTCGTGGCGAACTACCTGCTCGGCACGACGGCGTGGTGGGGCCTGATGGGTGGAAACCTCATCGCCGCGGCGTGGCTCGCGTGGCAGATTTCACGCAGACATCCGTACATCGCGGATCTGTTGTCCCGACGAGAGCTCAGCTCGGAGAGCGGCTGAGCAGAGAGTCGGCCTCGGCCACCATCGCGCGATCCAGATCGTTGGACGGCCCGATACGGCGCGCCTCCTCGAACCAGCCGGTCGCCTGGTCGGGTCGTTCCAGCTCGTCGAGCAGCTTCCCGAGCGCCAACCGTGGCGCGATCGCGTCGCGGTCGAGTTCGGCCGCACGTCGCAGGTGCGACTCGGCCGTGTCCCAGCTCGCCTGACCGAGTGCATCGTTCATCCCGAGGGACGCACCCAGCTTCCGCACGAGCCATGGAAGCCTCATGACTCCCGCGTGGATTCGCCCCAGCAGCTCGTGGGCGCCCGCATGGTCCGGATCCAGTTCCAGCGCGCGGGCCGTGGCCTCGTAGCACTCCTTCCCGGTCGTGAGCTTCGCGAAGGGGCCGGAATACTCGGTCTCCAGGCCGAGGGAGACGGCGAGCCAGTAGTGCGCGTCCGCGTCCTCGGGGGAGGAAGCGACGTACCGACGCCCGAGCTCGACCGCACGTTCGATGTGTGCATCCCGGGTGTCGGGCCGCTCCTTGGCGAGGATGGCGGCGTGGACCTCCCGCTCGACGCTTCGAGCCGCCTCGTATCCGAACGTCGGCTGCGGCGTGGGTCCCACCTCGATCTCCTCCTGGGTCTGGGCGGCCAGCGCCGACGCGGAGGACATCACCGCCGCCGTCATGACGACAACCGCGCATGAAGCGCTGCCTGCCCACCGGCGCGTCCGTTCGCGCACTCCCGGATCTTCCATGCGTCCGAATACACGTCGAGGCCGGATCCCGTTCACCGGATCCGACCTCGAGGCCGTGTACGTCGGGAGTCGGTCATGCGGCTCCGCGGCGGTGGTCAGCCGACCACGGGCACCTGCTGCGGGGGCAGGAAGTGGTAGAGGACCACCAGCGCGCTGACCATGAACATCGCCAGCACCAGTCCCGCCATGAACACGCCGGCGAAGATCTTCGAGTCGAACTTCAGATGCATGAAGTACCCGATGACCATCGCGAACTTCACGGCGGACAGGATGAGCAGCAGCGGCTGCTCCATCGGGGGCTTCATGTAGAAGAGCGCCACCTCGATGGCGGTCAGGACCGCAAGGATCCCGCCGATCATCCAGTAGAAGCCCGGGGACGCGTGCGCGCCTTCCGCGTGCGCGTCGTCGTGAGTCATCTCGGACATGTCGGTCACCTCTACGGGATGAGATAGACGAGGACGAAGATCACGATCCAGACGATGTCGACGAAGTGCCAGTACAGACCGGCGATCTCCACCTGCAGCGCCTTGTCGGGTGTCAGCTTCCCACGCAGCGACTGGATCAGGAGCGTGCTCAGCCAGATCACACCCACCGTCACGTGCGCCCCGTGGAAACCGGTGAGCACGTAGAAGGTCGATCCGAACACGCTGTGGTCGAGCGTCAGCCCTTCGTGGACGAAGTGGTTGAACTCGTAGTACTGGAAGCCCAGGAAGATCGCCCCGAAGACGACCACGACGCCGAGCCAGAACGACGCCTTCTTGCGGTCACCCTTCTGAACCCCGTCGAGCCCGAGCACCATCGCGAGCGACGACATCAGCAGCACGAACGTCGAGAGCGTCGTGAGCGGGATGTCGAAGATGTCGCTGGGGTACGGCCCCTCGAGGCTCGCACCCTTGTAGACCATGTAGGTCGAAAGCAGCGTGCCGAAGAAGAGGCATTCCGATCCGATGAAGGTCCAGAAGCCGACCTTCCAGTTGCTCAGCCCGGTCGCGGTGTAGTGATGCTCGTCGTGCGACGCATCATGTCCGCCGGCCTGGCCGGAACCCGGGTCGAGAACCGCCTCAGCCATGGGTCACCTCCCCTGCCGCGCCCTTCTTCGCGAACGGATCCTCGAAGGCCCACATGTAGGTGCAGAAGGCGGTGAAGGCGAGGCCGATCAGCGGCACCCACCAGATGCCCGTCATCACGAGCGCCCACGTCGCGGTCACACCCGCGGCGAGAAGGATCGGCCAGTAGGACGGATTGGGCATCTCGGGCTCCACCTCCGGGTCCGCGAGCGTGACGACCTCGATCGACTTCCGTTCCGCCTCGTGCCAGAGCGGCTCCCTCGACTGCACCGTGGGGAGCGCCGGGAAGTTGTAGTGGTGCGGCGGCGACGGGATCGACCACTCGAGCGTCGCCGCGCCCCAGGGGTTGGATCCGGCGGGCTCGCCACTCTTCACGCCCTTCCAGAGGTTCCACACGAAGATCAGCGTGCTGACGCCGAGGATGAATCCACCGTACGTCGAGAGCTGATTGAACAGCTCGACGTTGAGGGTCTCGGAGTAGGTCCACGTCCGGCGGGGCTGTCCGTACATCCCGCTGAAGTGCATCGGGAAGAAGGTCAGGTTGAACCCGATCAGCGTGGTCCAGAAGTGCCAGGCGCCCAGCTTCTCGTTCAGGAATCGACCCGTGACCTTCGGGAACCAGTAGTAGACCCCGCTGAACATGCCGAGCAGGATCCCGCCCACGATCACGTAGTGGAAGTGGGCGACCACGAAGTAGGAATCGTGCTGCTGCAGGTCGACCGGCGCCGAGGCGTGCATGACCCCCGAGAGGCCGCCCACGGTGAAGAGGGCGACCAGCCCGATCGCGAAGTTCATCGCCGTGTTGAACCTGATCTTCCCGCCCCACATGGTCGCCATCCAGTTGAAGATCTTCACCCCCGTGGGGATGGCGATGATCATCGTCGTGGCGACGAAGAAGGAGTCGGCGATCGGGCCGAGCCCCGAGGTGAACATGTGGTGCGACCACACGCCCCACCCGATGAAGCCGATCAGCACGCCGGCGTACACGACGACGGGGTAGCCGAACAGCGGCTTCTTGCTGAACGTCGGGATCACGTCCGAGATCACGCCGAACGCGGGCAGCACGAGGATGTAGACCTCGGGGTGACCGAAGATCCAGAACAGGTGCTGCCACAGCACGGGGTCACCCCCGCTGGCCGCGACGAAGAAGTTCGTCGCGTAGAACCGGTCGAAGGCCAGCAGGATCAGCGCGACCGCGATCACCGGAAGCGCCGTCACCAGCAGGAACGACGTAACGAACGTCATCCAGGTGAAGATCGGCATGCGCATCAGCTTCATGCCGGGCGCGCGCAGCTGGATGATCGTGGTGATGAAGTTCACACCACCCATGATCGAGCTGACGCCCAGGATCGAGAGGCCCAGCACCCAGAAGTCGGCGTTCAGGCCGGGGTTGTACTGGGTGGAGGTGAGCGGCGCGTACCCGACCCACGAGTTGTTCGGCGCGGCCCCGAACAGCCACGACGCGTTCAGGTAGATCCCGCCGAACAGGTAGATCCAGTACGAGAGCGCGTTCATCCGCGGGAATGCGACGTCCCGGGCTCCGATCTGCAGCGGCACGATGTAGTTGAAGAACGCCACCGCCATCGGCATGGCCACCAGGAAGATCATGGTGGTGCCGTGCATCGTGAACAGCTGGTTGTACGTCTCGGCCGAGACGACCGCCTGCTCCGGCGCGAACAGCTGCACCCGGATGATCAGCGCCTCGATACCCCCGATGGCCAGGAAGACCAGCGAGGTGAGGAAGTACATGATCCCGATCCGCTTGTGGTCGACGGTCGTGATCCAGCTCCAGAGCCCGGTAGGCTCGTCGTGTCCGCCGTGCACGTCGTGGCTCGGCGTCGACTCGGGCGCCGTTTCCGGCGCGAGGGTGGTGTCACTCATGCGTCAGCGAAGGGAGTGGAGATAGGCCGCGATCGCGCGAACCTGATCTTCGGTGAGTCCGGTGGCGGGCCAGTTGCCCCCCGCGACGTCGACGCCCGGCATCAGCACGCCCGGCTTGATGTCCTGCGGTGCGGTGATCCAGCGCACCAGATTTTCCGGGGTGTTCTCGAGCCACCCCGCCGCAATCGTGGATCGCCGGCCCAGAAGCGTCAGGTTCGGCCCGATCACGCCGGCCGCGTCGGTTCCCTGCACCGCGTGGCAGGCGATGCATCCGCCCAGCCCGCTCTGGAAGACCTGGCGGCCCTCGTCGATGAGTGCCTGCTCGGCAGATACCGGCGTCGAGTCGGTGGCGTCCTGCGACGCGGTGTCCTGCGACGCGGTGTCCTGTGACGCGTCCTCCTGCGACGCGGCGTCCTGGACGTCCTGCGGCGTGTCCTGAAGCGCGGCCACCTCGGCGATCGGGATCGCCTCCTGGAGTTCTTCCTCGAGCTCCGCCTCGGCGATCTCCTCGGCGGCGGGGACCTCGGCGTGGCCCTCGTTCCAGTCGGCCACCCAGGCGTCGAAGTCCTCCTGACTCTCGACCACGACGCGCATGCCCATGATGGCGTGCGACTGTCCGCAGAACTCGGCGCACTGCCCCATGAAGGTGCCGACCTCCTGGGGGGTCATGAAGATCCAGTTGTACTTGGTGTCGTCGCCCTCCGGAACGGCCCGGAGCGGGTAGGCGTCACGCTTCCCGCCCAACTGCGGGACCCAGAAGGAGTGCAGCACGTCGTCCGACCAGATCCGGAGCGCGACCGGACGGTCGACGGGCAGACGCAGTTCGTTGGCCGTGCGCTCGCCGCCGAGCTCCGGATAACGGAACTCCCACCAGTACTGGTGTCCGATCACGTCCACGACCATCGCGTCCGGGTCGGGCGTCTGGGTGTCGAACGTCGTCTGGATCGTCGGCACCGCGATGGCGACGACGATCAGCGCGGGCACGATCGTCCACGCGATCTCGAGTCCGAGATGCCCGTGGATCTGCTCCGGCTCGGGCGAGTCGGGTTTTTCCCGGAACCGCACCAGGATGTAGGTCAGAACGATCCACACGACCGCGAGAATGCCCATCGTCCACAGGAAGATCTGGAAGTACAGATCCTGAATCCGGTGGGCGAAGTCGCTCGCGGGTGCGATGGATGACTGGGGATATTCCCCGCCGCAGGCTGTCAGGAGCAGAACTCCTGCGAGCGCTGCGAGTCTGGAAAATCGCATGATCCCGTGCGTTTCCTTGTCCGGTATGGTCGCGGTCTCGGCTATCCGCTCAGGAAAGCTCGACCGCCTCGTCGATCAGCATGATGGGGATGCCGTCGCGGACCGGGTACAGGCGGCCACCGTCCTCTCGGACGAGGGCTCCCTCCATCGGCGCGACGTCCCCACCGGCCACCGTCCGCGGCTCCGACCCCAGCTGCTCCAGAAGTCGATCCACCTCACCACGCTCCGCGAGGCGAAGCGACTGCTTCGTCTCGGGGCAGACGAGGATCTCCAGGAGTTCTGTGTCGAGCATCGAACGAACGTGGTCCGGCTGTGGTATTTTCATCGGCTGGACGACACGCAGTCGGCCGAACCGAGGCCATAAGCTACAAGCAACCGGCCCTTGGTGCGACCCTCGCAAGTACCGTCACGACAGGGAATTTCCATGATGCTTGAAGGATTGGTCCGGGGCCGTTCCACGACCGTGCTGCTGCTCGTGACGTCGCTTCTCGCGGCATGCGGCGACGCGCGGACCTCCCCCGACGACGGGGCGAGAACCGCGAGTGCGACGACGACCGGACTCCAGTCGGCGGAATCTGCTTCCGAAGCCACGCCGGCGCCGACTCGTGGCACGGCCTGGGTCGTGTTCGGAACGGACGAGCAGGCGGACACCGTGTTCGCCGAGGTCGCGCGGACGCCGGACCAGCGGGCGCAGGGGCTCATGTACCGGGAGGAGCTCGGGGAGGACGCCGGGATGCTCTTCGTCTTCCAGGATCTCGAGGAGCGCGCCTTCTGGATGCAGAACACCTTCATCCCGCTCGATATCGCCTACATGGATCCGTCCTTCCGGATCATCGACATCAAGCCGATGGAGCCGGAAGACGAGGCGTTCGTCGAGAGCTCCGGCCCGGCGCAGTACGCGCTGGAGGTGAACCGCGGCTGGTTCGAGGAGCACGGCATCACGGTGGGCGACACTCCGCGGATCTTCTTCGGCATGTAGCGGATCTTCTTCCGTATGTAGTCGGACCCGCATGCAGCCGGGGCCATGGTACGCACCGACATCCGCCACCGGACGTCGTCAGGCGCCGACCGCCTCCTCGAGCGCGGTGACGAGCGCCGCGACATCTCCCGCGTCGTTGTAGACGTTCGGGCTGACCCGCAGTGCACTGCCGCGCAGCGAGACGTGAATGCGTCGGGCGATCAGCGTGTCGCGCAGCGATTTCAGGTCGAGCCCCGGAGGCATGCGCAGGCCGAAGAGATGGCGCGCCCGGTACGCGTCCTCCTCGACCCCGAAGCCCAACTCCCGGGCGCGAGCGAGGAGAGGCCGGGAGAGATCGTCGCAGTAGTCCCGGATCCGGTCGGCGCCCAGCCCGGCCACGTAGGCGAGCGCTGCGTCTAGCACCGGCAGCAGCGCGAAGTTCGACCGCTCGCCCACGTCGTAGCGCACCCGCCCGGGGCCGTACGCGTCGGTGTAGTCGACGAGCGCCTGGAAGTCCTCGCTGCCCTCGCGCGCGATCCACCCCTCCTCGAGAGGCGTACCGTCCGCGAACCGCTCGCCGAGCCATGTGAGCGCGGTGGAGTAGGGTCCGAGCAGCCACTTGTATCCCGCCGCGACGACCAGATCGGGCCGGACCTCGTCGACATCCAGGGGCAGGGCACCGACCGACTGGGTACCGTCGACGACGAGCGCCGCACCGACCTTCCGGGCACGCGACCCGATCGCGGTGAGGTCGAAGATCGTTCCGTCGGTCCAGTGGATGTTGGGCAGCGAGACGATCGACGTCTTCGAGGCGATCGCGTCGAGGACCGCCTCGTTCCAGGCCGCGCCGGGTGTGGAGGACTCGGGTCGCGGCACGGTGACGAGTTCGGCGTCGTTCTCCGCCGCCAGCCGGTGCCAGGCATAGACGTTGCCGGGGAACTGCTCCGCGAGAAGGACGATCCGGCTCCCCCGGGGCGCGGGCAGATTCCTGGCCGCCGTCGCCACCGCGTAACTGACCGAAGGGTGGATCGCGACATCGTCGGCTCGCCCACCCACGATCGAGGCGAAGTGGCCGCGCACCGTGTCACTGGTCTCGAAGAAATCGTCCGGGCCGACCGTCCAGGGCGTCGACTTCTCCCGGATCGCGCGGACGCCCGCCTCCTCGGCGACCCCTGGGAGCGGGCCCATGAAGGCGCAGTTCAGGTAGTGGACGTCGGCGGGGACGCGGAAGTCCTCGCGGCGGCAGTCGAGGGGCTGGTGGGGGTTCATGCCTCGAGGATGGGCGGGCGGCACGGCACGAGCCACCCCCGTTCGATCAGAGAGGCAGCCAGTAGTCGAACTTGATCATGAACATGTTCTCCGCCTCGAGGCCCCACAGTGCATCGAAGTCACGACCGAAGTTGAAGTCGCCCGTGTTGATCCGGCCCCTCTGCTGCCGCTGCCAGACCAGGAAGACCGTGGAGCCGGGACGATACTCCCACCGAAGCACCGCATTTCCGATGAGCGAGCGGATGTTGAAGTCACGGTCTCCGAATCCGTAGTCCGTGACTCCGTCCCCGTCGAAGTCGATGTACTGCCGGCCGTCGACCAGACAGATGTCTCCGCCCTGACAGAGCACCTCGTCCCCCGCCGTCGACGCCGTACCGGGCCGGAAGTCGATGAAGTCGAAGGTCCGCGTGCCTTCGAGCTGGCGATAGGTGACGTAGTCGCCGCTCGACAGCAGAGGCTGCGCGTACAGCTGAAAGGTGAGCGCCGGAGAGAGGCTGATGTCCACGCGGGTCTCCATCGAGACGCTCTCGCGATCGAGCTCGGCGAAGAGATAGCGCCGCCCGAAGGTGGGATCGTAGCCGACCGTAGATGTCGAAGCGACGTACTGGGCGGCCTCGGAGGAGCGCGACCACGTCGGGGACACCTTCACCTCGACCGTCGGCGAGGGGCGGAATTCGATCCCGGAGCTCAGCTTCAGACTCGAACCCGAATCGTCGGTGCCCCGGCTCGCGTCCACACTGAAATCGACGACGACGGGATTCCGCCGGTCCGAGTTCAGCTTCGCCTTCACGCTGACCTGGCCCGGATCGACCATGACCGGGCCACCACGCGTGCCGGAGTAGTCGGCATGGCGGGGATTGAACGAGCCACCCGTCTCGAATCCCCAGAAGTTCAGGAATTCACCCCGCACGTCGAGCATCACCGTCGACGCCTTCAGCGCGTCCCCGAACCCGACTTCGGATTCGAGCACCTCCTGACTGAAGTCGTGATAGCTCCACAGCGACACGCTGTAGTTCCTGAACGGCCCCTGCGGCGTGATCTGACCGTACCGGAGCCGGCCACCGACATCGAACTGCTCTGTCGAGCTCGAGAAGCCGATGTCGTTCACCTCGAATCCGGGCGTGACGCCACCGGTCCAGGCGGACCAGGTCCAGTGGTCACCCCGCTCCTTGCCGAACGACAGGCGCCACATCGCGCCGGTCAGGGAGGTGGCGGTCGAGTCCATGCTCTCACGGAGGGCATCCGGCCGCTGGAAGCGGTGGTTGGCCGCGCGCTGCAGCCGGATCATCGAGGTCGGGTCACCGGTCACCAGCGACCCGGCGAACTTCCCCGACAGCGACCACGTGCGATCGCCCCACCGGTGTTCGAAGTCGATTCCGCCGGAGTACGCGTTGGTCGGCAGGAAGTCCAGTTCCCCACTGCCCGGATTGGAGCGATCGACGCCGGTGAAGATCCCTCCGATCTGGGTGTCGCCCCCGCGCAGGTCCTGCTCGAGCCGGACCACTCCGTACATCGTCCGTGGCTCGACGATCGACTCGGCGGTCAGGTCCTCGGCCTCCCAGTATGCGACGGCCGACTCCTGCTGCGTCATCGCGACGAGGCCTCCGACCGAAAGGCCACGCTCCGTTCGACCGGTCACCTTGGCGGACCCCAGGATCGTGGCGTTCAGCGGTTCATCCACGAAGTCGGCGCTGAAGGGTGCCGAACCCTGCGGCGATCGACCGATCCGGCGCGAATAGAAGAGACCGTCCCGGTACCCGGACAGACTGAAGGAAAGGAGGTTGGAGTCCTCGACGAAGAACGGGCGGCGCTCGGACTGGAAGACCTCGAACGCACCGAGGTTGATCACGGCGGGGTCGGCGTCGACCTGACCGAAGTCGGGATTGATCGTGGCGTCGAGCGTGAAGGCACTTCCCAGCCCGAAGCGGACGTTTCCGCCCACATCCATCCCGGTGGCGCGGCCGCTGAAGAAGGGGTCGCCCGGCTCCGCGGGCCCGGTCTGGAGGCTCGAGAGGGCGTACGGCCGGGCCTCGATGCGGCGGACCGAGCTCGGGATGTCGACGCCGTCCATCTCGCCGAACTGGCTGACGCGGCCCCGTACCAGCTGGGATCGCAGGGCGAAGTAGGACGTTTCGTCGTTCGCGGTTCGTTTGCGGACGAAGTTGACCCCCCACGTCTCGGCTCCCGACTCGTAGCGGATCTGCGACAGCGGGACCCGGAGCTCGACGACCCACCCGTCGTCGTCGATCGAGACCTGCGAAGCCCAGACCGCGTTCCACGCGCCGTCCTCGCTCTCGTCGTTGAAGAAGTACACGTCCCGCTGCTGGCCGGCGGCACTCACCTCGAAGCCGTACCCCGATCGACGGTCGAGATTCGGGTCCACCTGTACGGCGAACCAGTCGAAGTTGCCGCGTGAGTCGCGCCGCACGAGCTGGCGCGCGATCCCCTCGGAATCGTCGTCCCACATCCTGGCCGCGACGTACATCGCCTCGTCGCTGAAGAGGATCCGCACCTCGGTGTCGTACGACGCCGGATCACCCTCGACCGGCTCACGCTGAAGAAATCCTTTCGCGATCCCCGACTCGTCCCACCCGGCGTCGTCGAGCTTCCCGTCGATCTCGATCCTGCCCTCCTCGATCCGGCCGGCGACGACCCGCGCACGGGACGCGGGATCGGCGGAACCGAGAAAGATGCTGTCCGGTCCGAGTTCCGGACCCGGGAACGACCCCGCCGCCTCGTCTCCCTCTTGAGCGTGCGCCTGCCCCGGCAGGAGGCAGGCACCCGCGAGGGCGACGGCGAACAGGAGTCGAAGGGTCTGGGACATGGTGAGTCGGGTCGAGTCGATGGTGGAATCTGCGTGCTGCGGATCCCACTCAGCCATTGAAGGTAGCACCTGCGAGTGGGGAATCGCCTCCTCCCTGCACGACACCGGCACGTATCGCGGTGTTGAGGGTGCACACCTTGGAGGGCTTCCCGGCACCGGGTTATCATCGGGATGCCCGTCACGCGAAACGTACCGAGGTCCCATGTCGCTCAGAACCAACCCCGATCGCATCCTCGAGAACATCGACCGGCGTCGCAGCCGCGATGCGGACACCCGCGCCGAACGTCAGGCCGTGGGGCGCGAGCTCGACACCGACGTTCCTCCCGTGGACGCGACGAATCCCGAGCGCCTCAAGCGCCTCTTCGCCGCGATCGAGCGCGCGTACACGAGTGCGGCCCAGAGCCAGACCCTCGGTCCGCTCGCCCAGCGGTTCCAGGCGATCGGTGATCTCAGCGACCACAAGGCGCGCGGAGACGTCAGCATCGCCGTTCGGTACATGGACCACGATCGCGCCGAGGACTTCGGGATGTCGCCGTTCAACGTGTACCCGGAGCACCTCGCAGAGGCGAAGAAGGAGACCAAGACCTCCCGCCCCGACGTGAATGCGATGCGCATTCTCCGAAAGGAGCTTCGCGCCGGCGTTCTCTCGGCGTACCAGAAGGTGGAGCCGCGGCTGCGTGACGCGCTCCGTGATCGCGCGGACATGGGGCACGTCGAAGTCCAGGTCACGATCGACCTCCGGCCCATCGGCGACGCCATCTGACCGACCCCGGCGTTGTCCTCGTCTTTCTGGACGGGGTAGGGATCGGGGACGCCGACCCGGGCCTCAACCCCTTCTTCGCCGCGGAGCTTCCGACGCTCCGAAACCTCCTCGATGATCTTCCGTCCCTCGATCGGCCCCACCGGGTCGGGTCGGGGTCGGGACGTACCAGTCTGGCCGTACCGGTCGACGCGAATCTGGGCGTCGACGGACTTCCCCAGAGCGGCACCGGCCAGACGACGCTGCTGACCGGGGTGAACGCGGCGCGGGAGTTCGGGCGTCACTTCGGGCCCTGGGTTCCCACCGCCCTTCGACCGCTGGTGCGGGACGAGAACCTGCTCGTCCGTGCCGGCCGCGCCGGGCATCGCACCGCATTCGCGAACGCCTATCCCTCCGGGTGGCCGGGCGAGCGGGCCAGACGCCGGGTCGCGGGCCCCCCACTGGCGGCGCTCGGCGCCGGGCGCCTCGATCGGCACGCCGAGCACCTCGCACGGGGTGAGGCCGTGTCGAGCGAAATCGTGAACGACGGATGGATCCGGCATCTCGGACCGGACGATCTTCCGAGACCCACTCCCCGCGAGGCGGGTCGCACGCTCGCCGCGATCGCGGCTCCGGGCGGCCTCACGATGTACGCACACTACGCAACCGACACCGCCGGGCATCGGTCGGACGTGAGCGCAGGAGTTGCGGCCCTCGAGCGGGTGGACGACTTCCTGGGTGGTGTACTCGAGGCACTGCCCCCCTCGCACCGCCTGGTGGTCGTGTCGGACCACGGCAACATCGAGGACGTTCGCCGAGGACACACCCGAAACCCGGCCCTCGGGCTCGTGGTCGGGGGGCGGGGCGACTCCGACTCGCGGGCCGAGGACGCGGCGGAGCGGCTCACGTCGCTCATGCGGGTCCCCGAGGTCGTGATGGCGCTGCTGGACTGACCTACGGCCGGATCGCCCGATGGCGCGCGACGGGTGAGGCCGGATCGCCCATGGGAGCGCCCGATCGTCCGGCACAGCGTGGGTCATGTCCTCGACCCCCCGAATCGTACCGAGTCCCCACTCCGTCGCCCCCGTGGCGGGAAGCGACGCGCAGGCCCGGTCGCTCGCCGAGCGCCTCCGACTCCCGTGGGCCGCCCCACCCCTCACACCCGACCCGCAGGCCACGCGACTCGTCTCGGTCGAAGCGGCCCGTTCCCACCGCGTCGTTCCGCTGGCGGTGAACGCGCGCACGCTCACGGTCGCCACGGCCCATCCGCTCGACCCCCGGCTCGACGACCTCGGGTTCCGGGTCGGACGCCGGCTCCGTCTGAGAGTCGCCTCGGCCGTCGCAGTCGATCAGGGCCTGGAGGCGCTGCGGGGCGACGAGATCACGCGCCTCGCGACCATCCTCGGAGAGCGGACCGACCTCGTGGACGTCGAGGACTCCGCCACCCTGGAACGTGCCGCGCGAGCGGCACCGCTCGTTCGACTGGTGGACGAGATCATCCGCGAGTCGGCTCGCTCCCGGGCGAGCGACATCCACGTGGAGCCGGGTCGGGATGCGGTCTCGGTCCGGATCCGGGTCGACGGCATCCTGCGCCGCGCCTGGTCCCTCCCGCCGACCGTGCGGACCGCGCTCGTCTCACGCCTCAAGGTCATGGCGGGGATGGACATCTCGGTCCGCCGCCGGCCACAGGACGGCAGCCTTCGGGTCCGGGTGCTGGACCGTGAACTCGCGCTGCGGGTCTCGACGCTGCCCTCGGGCGGAGGCGAGAAGGCGGTGGTCCGCATCCTCGACTCGGAGCGCGCACCGCTCGATCTCCGCGAACTGGGGCTGTCGGCGGAGGACGCGCGACGGCTGAGCGACGTGGTGGATGCGGGTCGGGGCGTGATCCTGGCGACCGGGCCCACGGGGAGCGGCAAGAGTTCGACGCTGCACGCGCTGCTGCACGCCCTCGACCGCGAGGGCCGGAACGTGGTCACGCTGGAGGACCCGGTCGAGTACCGGCTTCCGGGCGTGACGCAGGTCCAGGTGGATCCCCGCAGCGGGCTTACGTTCCCCGCGGCGCTCCGAGCGGTGCTCAGGCAGGATCCCGATACGGTCATGGTGGGCGAGATCCGCGACGCCGAGACGGCACGGATCGCGATGGCCGCCGCGGTGACGGGGCACCTGGTGCTCTCGACCCTCCACACCACGGACGCGCCGGGCGCACTCACCCGCCTCGTGCAGATGGGTGTACCGGCGTACCTGGTCGCGGGCGGCGTCTCCGCGATCGTGGCCCAGCGACTCGCCCGCCGTACGTGCACCGACTGCCGCGGGACATCCTGTCCACGGTGCGACGGCGGACTGCGGGGCCGGACCGGCGTGTTCCAGCTTCTGGTCGTCGACGACGCCCTGCGCGACGCGGTCGTGGACGGGGCGTCGACGCCCACCCTTCGACGCCTCGCGCGAGAGGGTGGCATGCGATCACTGTCCGAGGACGCGCATCGCCAGGTCGCGGAACGGAGGACCACGCCTCACGAGATCGCCCCGATCACGCGAGGCGATCCCTCCGCCGGGCGGCCCTGTTCTCACTGCTCCGGAGCGGTCCCCACGGATGCGGTGGGCTGCCCCTGGTGTGGACTGGCCTCGACCTCCCGGTGCAGGTGCGGCCGGCGACTCGAGCCGGGGTGGAGGTGGTGCCCCGAGTGCCGGCTTCCGAGGTCCCCCACCTGACCGTCCGCGGTTGCCGCCGCCGAAGCCGGCGGTCTAGACTTCGCTGTCCCGGTTCACGCGTTCCTGCGACCCGCATTCATGTTCGGTCCCGCCAGCTTCCGCAGGATCCTCTTCCTCGCCGTACTGCTCGGTGCATTCGTCCCTGCGGCGATCACGATCGGTGGCGGGACCCTGCTGTTGCGTCAGATCGGGGATGCGGCCGGGACGGCCGGACCCTGGTCCGCGGTGGCCGAGTCGGGAGGCCAGCTGATCGACGCCGCTCGGGAGGCGGCACCGGGCGACACGACGCTCGCCCGCCTCGCGGACGAACATTCGTCGGCGCTGTCGGAGTCGGTACGTCTCTCCAATCTCTACGCGCTCCTGCTCGACCGGGTGGGGCAGCTCCTCCCCCTTCTCGCGGGCGCCCTGCTGGTGATCGCCAGTCTGCTCGCGGCCTGGGCCGCCGGTCGCTTCTCCCGACGGCTCTCCCGGCCGGTAGCGGAAATGGTGGACTGGACGAAGCGGATCTCGACGGGAGAGCCGCTCCCGGAGCAGGATGCATCCCGAGCCGGGATTCGGGAGTTCTCGCAGCTCAGGTCCGCGTTGCGGGGCATGGACCGAGAGTTGTCGGAGGCGAGGGTCCGTGAAGTGGAGTCGGCGCGGGTGAAGGCGTGGTCGGAGATGGCGCGACGGGTCGCGCACGAACTCAAGAACCCCCTCACCCCGATCCGCATGAGTGCTTCCGCACTCGCCCGATCGAGCGACGCGAACACCCGCGAGGCCGCCGAGATCATCCTCGAGGAGACCGGCCGACTCGAGGACCGGGCGCGCGCCTTCTCCCGGTATGGCCGCCCGCCCGAGGGGCCACCGGCGGAAGTCGACCTCGACGAACTGCTCCGGACGCTCGTTCGGCGCGAGACCGGCAGCGAGCACGGCGACGAGACGCTCCGCCTGGACCTCGAGGACGACCTGCCGCGCGTGCTGGGGCACCACGATCCCCTCGAGCGAGCCGTGCTGAACCTGGTCGTGAACGCCCGCGAGGCGATGGCCGATGACCGGACCGATCGCGCAGCCGGTGCCGGCGCGAGCGACGAAGCACCCGTGACCGTGCGGGCGCGCACCGAGGAGGGAGGAGTCGTCATCACCGTCGACGACCGAGGTCCCGGTCTGCCCGAGGAACTGATGGACCGGGTCTGGGAGGCCGACTTCACGACCCGAAGTCGCGGAACCGGACTCGGCCTCGCGATCGTGCGACAGACCGTCGAGGCCCACCGGGGAAGCGTCGAGGCCCACAACCGGAGCGAGGGGGGAGCGTCGTTCCGCATCCACCTGCCCACCCCGGAGCCGAACGCATGAGCGAGATCCTGATCGTCGACGACGAGGGCAACATCCGCCGCTCGCTCCGGGCCCTGCTCGAGGCCGAGGGATACCGGGTCCGGGACGCCGGGACGGCCGAGGAGGGGCTGGCCGACATCGAGGACCGCGAGCCGGACGTCGTCCTCCTTGACCTCATGCTGCCGGGAATGACCGGGCTGGAGGCGCTTCCGCGGTACCTCGAGCAGGCACCTGCGACCACCGTGGTGATGATGAGTGGCGAGGCCTCCCTTTCGGATGCCGTCGAGGCCACGCGAATCGGGGCATTCCACTTCATCGAGAAGCCGCTCACACCGGAGTCGGTACTGCTCACGGTGAAGGGTGCGCTCGAGGTGCGCCGCGCGCGCGATCTCACTCGGGCCCTCCAGGGCGCGTTGGGTCCGGACGCCAATCTGGTCGGGTCGTCCGACGCCATGGAGGCGGTGCGGGAGCGCGTGCGGCGGGTCGCGCCGACCGACGCCCGGATTCTGATCACGGGAGAGAGCGGAACGGGCAAGGAACTGGTCGCCACCGCCATCCACGCCCTCTCGAACCGCAGCGACGCGCCGTTCATCCGCGTGAACTCCGCCGCCATCCCGCGCGAACTCGTCGAGAGCGAGATGTTCGGGCACGAACGCGGTGCCTTCACCGGTGCGACCGAGCGACGACGGGGACGGTTCGAACTCGCCGACGGAGGCACGCTCTTCCTGGACGAGATCGGGGATCTGGACGCATCGGCGCAGGCGAAGCTGCTGCGCGCCCTCGAGTCGGGTGTCATCGAGCGCGTCGGTGGAGGACAGCCCGTCGACGTCGACGTACGGGTGATCGCGGCAACCAACCGGGACCTCGAACGGGAGGTCGAGGCCGGACGATTCCGCGACGACCTCCGGTTCCGGCTCGACGTGGTGCCCATCCCGATCCCCCCGCTTCGCGAGCGCGCCGAGGACATCCCCGCGCTCGTCGAACACGCCTCCCGCCTCCTCCGCGAGCGGGACGGCATCACGCCACCCGCGTTCGGCGCCGGAGCCATGGACGTGCTCCGCGGGTACGACTGGCCGGGGAACGTGCGAGAGCTCTTCAACTGCGTGGAGCGCGTCGCGATCCTGCACGCCGGAGAGGAGGTGGGCCCGGACGTGATCCGGTCCGTCGTGCGACACGAGGCTCGACCGGGTGCCGGGTCCGGTCCGGGCGGAGCAGTGGACGACGACCCGCGCTCCCTCACCGAGCGACTGGACGACCACGAACGAGAACTGATCCGCGCGGCGCTGGATGCTTCGGACGGCAACGTCGCCGAGGCGAGTCGGCAGCTGCAGACGGATCGCGCGAACCTGTACCGACGGATGCGTCGTCTGGGGCTTCGCGAAGACTGATCGCTACATATCTCGCCGGGAGCATCCGGCGGAGGATGCAGGCAGGCCCATGCGTCGAATGCGAACGAGCCGAGTGCGAACACGACTCCTGACCGACGGGCCGTTCGCGGCCCTGCTTCTCGCCGCCGTGCTGCAGGGGGCCACCGCATCGCCTGCGGCGGCTCGCCAGGATCTGCTCGCGGGGGACCCGCTCCCCCGCGACGTCGCGGACGAGATCGTCGTCTTCCTGAACGACCCGGGGGTCGTCCGTTTCGACGGACGCGCGACGATTCCGGAGGGGGCGTCACTGGCCGGCGATGTCGGCGCGCTCGACGGCTCGCTCACCGTGTCCGGCGCCATCGCGGGGAGCGTGGTGGTGGTGGGCGGTGACCTGGTGCTCGCCCCGACCGGCGCGATCAGCGGCGACGTGATCGTGGTGGGCGGCCGCCTCCGCGGCGATGTGGATCGGATCGGCGGCGAGTTCCTGCGGTACGACGAGACCTTCACCTTCGTCGTGCGCGACGGACGCGTGGGCCTCCGCGACCCGCCGGACCGGCGGGAGGGCCTCTACCTCGGAGCGTCCCGGATCACGGTGCGCGCCGGCACCAACTACAACCGGGTGGAGGGCCTCCCGATCGTCTTCGGACCGGTGATCGAGAGCCGGGGCGACAACGCCTTCCGGGTCGAAGCGCTCGCGACCTACCGCACCGAATCCGACTTCACCCGGGATCGACTCGGGTACCGGATCGGGGCGGAGCAACGCTTCGGATCCCCGCTGACGGTCACGATACGGGGTGGCGCGTATTCGGAGGTCGAGCCCATCGAGTACGTGCTTTCCGACGTGGAGTCCTCCCTCGCCGCCTTCCTGCTCCATCGCGACTACCGCGACTACTACGAGCGGCGCGGCTGGAGCGTGGGACTGGGCCTCGGCGTGCCCTCGATCCCCCTCGACCTTTCGTTCGACTATCGGAGGGAGCGCCACTTCTCGCTGCCGGTGGGCAGCCCCTGGACGCTGGTTCGGAACGACGAGCCGTGGCGCGCCATGCCGCTCGTGGCGGAGGGGACGCAGCAGCTGCTCGACACACGCCTCGTGTTCGACACCCGCAACGACACGGATCATCCCACCGACGGCTGGCTCGTGCGTGCGGCCGGGCGCTTCGGCATCGGCGACGACCCCGCCGTACCCGCATTCGGCGCGACCCCCGAAGGCCCGCTCGGCGACTCCCCCGCCGTTGACGGTGGCTTCTCGACGGGCTCGGTCGACGTCCGTCGCTACGCCCGGGTCGACCCGTGGTCCCACCTCTCCTTCCGCGCCTTCTTCGCCGGCTCGCTCGACGGAGACGTGCTGCCCCCGCAATACCAGCACGCCCTGGGCGGCGAGGGCTCGCTGCCCGGTCTCTCGCTCTTCGAACTCGACTGCGGTGCCCGCGCCGCGACCGTCTTCGCGCCGCGGGAGGAAAGCCCCGAGGCCTACCCGTACTACGGCTGCGACCGGGTCGCGCTCTTCCAGGTCGAGTACCGGAAGGCGTTCAGCTGGGATCTGGAACTCGGACCCGACGCGGACGAGTGGGAAGACTGGTCGTGGTACCCGCGGATCGACCTCTCCCCGGCGTTCTCGGTGTTCGTCGAGGCGGGGCGGGGATGGTCGGGGAGCTCCGATCGCCCGGACACTCCACGCGGCTCGGACGCAGGCCTCGGCCTTCACCTCGGGGACATCTCGTTCTACTGGGCCTACCCCCTCGAGGGCGGCAACGAACGCGTCAACTTCTTCGTGCGGCTGTCCCGCCGCTTCTAGACTCCACTCCGCCTATCCTCCGGTGCTGACCGCTCTCCGCCGCCGGCTGATCCCGGGCGTACTCGCACTGCTCGCATGCAGTGCCTGGACCGGTGCGGCCGCAGCTCAGGAGAACGACCCCCGGCCGCCGACGGTACGCTTCGACGCCGACGAGACGCGTCTGCTGCTCGGCTTCGGAGATCTGCTCCTGGACGGTGGGCTCCGTCGCGCGCTCGAGCAGGGGCTACCACTTCGGATCCGGGTGACGGCGGAGCTCTGGCGAGACGGATTCTTCGACCGCCAGGAGGGTGAGGCCGAGTGGGGAGCGAGTGTCGTTCTCGACCCGGTCGCGAGAGAGTACGAGGTGGCGGTGGCGGGTCAGGGCGTGGTCGGACGCTGGGTCACGCTCTCCGAGGTGACGGACGTGCTGGAAGAGGCGTTCCAGGTCCGCCTCCGGCCGCGACGCGACGCCCGGTACTACTACCTCGCCGAGCTCGAGGTGGAGACGCTCTCGCTGTCTGACCTGGGCGAGCTTCGTCGCTGGCTCGGGGGGGACGTGGCGTCGGCCGTGCGGGGCGAGGACGAGGTCGAGAACGCCGTCGCGTCGGGCGTCCGGCGAATCTTCGTGCGCGCCCTCGGGCTGCCCGCCCGCCGGGAGCGACTGCGTACCCCCACGTTCGAGTGGGAGCCCGGCTCGGGCGTCGTCACTCCCGGCGGCTGACCGCCCCGGGACCGCGGAGGAACCGACCGGGGCGGGCGTCGGTGAGTTCACCGTCCAGCATGACCGGGACGCCGTTCACGAACACGTGCTCGATCCCTTCCGAAAGCCGGTGAGGGTCGGTGTAGGTGGTCATCTCGCCGATGGTCTCCGGGTCGAAGATCACGAGATCCGCGTGGTACCCCTCCCGGAGCAGGCCCCGCTTCTCCAGTCCGACGCGATCGGTCACCGCGGACGTCATCTTGCGCACCGCTTCCTCCAGGCCGATCACGCCCTCCTCCCGCACGTAGAGTCCGAGGATCCTCGGATAGGTCCCGTACGTCCGGGGGTGCGTCATGCCGGTCGCGGTCGCGGGATCACGCGCACCCGCATCCGAGCCGATCTTGATCCAGGGCTGACGCAGCTTCTTCCGGACGTTCTCGTCGCTCATCGCGAAGTAGACCATGCCGGCGTTCCCCTCCTCGACCAGCAGATCGACCACCGCGTCCGCCCACGGCAGTCCCCGGCGTTCGGCGAGGTCGGCCAGCGACGCACCGATCAGGTCGCGATTCGCACTGGACACCCCGACGATCATCGCCCCCTCGGGCCCGGAGAGCCGGCACCAGTTCTCGTATGCGTCGGCCGGCCCGGTCATGTCCGCGACGATGCGGGCGCGCGCCTCGGGGTCCCGGAGGTTCTCGCGCAGTCGGCCGTCCGCACTCGCCCACGGCGGCAGACAGGCCTGGAGACTCGTCGAGGCGGCCGTGTACGGATAGATGGCCGCCTGGACGTCGATCCCCTCCGCCCGCGCACCATCGATGCGCGCGATGGCTTCGTCGAGGAGCGGCCAGTTCTCCGTACCGGCGGCCTTCAGGTGGTACAGTTCGACCGGCACGGAGGCGCGGCGGCCGATCTCGATGGCCTCGTCGATGGCCTCGAGCAGTCCGTACGATTCGCTCCGGATGTGCGAGATGTACACGCCGCCGTGATCCGCCACGACGCGGGAGATGTCGACGAGTTCGTCGGTGCCGGCGTACGCGCCCGGCGGATAGATCAGCGCGGTCGCGACACCGAGCGCGCCATCCTCCATCGCCCGGGCCGTGACCGCGCGCATCGTGTCCAGCTCCGCGGCCGACGGGCGTCCCTCCCGGAATCCCATCGCGTACCGGCGCACCGTCGTCCCCCCGATGAAGGACGCGACGTTCACCGCGACGCCTCCAGCCTCGATCTCTTCGAGCCACCCCCCGAAGCGTTCCCACTCGACCGAGCGGCGCACGGCCGTGGTGTCCGAGGGATCGGGCGGCCCTTCGTTGTACGCCTTCCACGGCGCAGGCGTGTTGGACTCTCCCATGATCTCCGTGGTGACGCCCATGTAGAGCTTGCTCACCGCCCGTCCATCGCGGAGCAGCGCCTCGTCCGACTGGCCGTTCAGATCCACGAAGCCGGGGGCGACCACGTCACCGTCGGCGTCGATCACCCGATCGGCCGACCGAGGGTCGAGCATGCCGGGCGCCGCGATCCGAACGATGCGGTCTCCCTCGATCGCCACATCGGCCCAGCGCCACGGGTTCCCCGTCCCGTCGACCACACGGCCGCCGGTGACGAGCAGGTCCCACCCACCGGACGCAGGAGACACCGCCTGCGGTGCACCCCCGGCGGAGCAGGCGCCGGCGAACGCGGCGACGGCGAGCGACGCGAGGGGCCGCGCGATCCATGTACGGCCGCGAGCGATCCGCATCACGATTCCACGACCTCCTTCCGGACCGCCTCCGTCCGGATGCGATCGACCATCGGGCGCACACCGATCCCGGGTGCGTCGACCGGGCGAATGTGCCCTCGCTCCGACAGGTCCCATTCGGGCTCCACGATGTCCTCCTCCCAGTAGCGCCGGCTCTCGGATATGTCGCCCGGCAGCGTGAAGCCGGGCAGCGTAGCCAGCGCCACGTTGTGGCCCCGACCGATTCCCGACTCGAGCATTCCACCCACCCACACCGGCACGTTCCGACTCCTGCAGAGGTCGTGGATGGCGATCGCGTTGGTGAAGCCTCCCACCCGGCCGGGCTTCACGTTGATGATTCCGCACGCCACCGCGTCGAGCGCGTGCATCGCATCGGCGGGCTGCCGGATCGACTCGTCGAGGCAGATGGGCGTCTTCAGCTTCTTCTGGAGGGTGGCGTGCTGGCGGATGTCGTCGTGTGCCAGCGGCTGCTCGACCATCATGAGCTCGAGCGGATCGAACCCCCGGAGAAGATCGACGTCGTCGAGCGTGTACGCCGAGTTCG
>DATFJS010000467.1:0-3245 GCA_035269045.1 Longimicrobiales bacterium
ATTCCGTGGGCGCGGCTGAAGGCGACGAGCGCGAGGTTCACGGCGTTCAGCTGCAGCTCGATGCAGAGGAAGATGATGATCGCGTTGCGCCGGACGAGAACGCCGAGCGTCCCGATCACGAACAGCACCGCGCTGAGCGCGAGGACGGCGTTCACTGGAGGTCCTCCCCGCCGCGGCCGCTTCCTTCCACGTTCCGCTTGGCGAGTACGAGTGCGCCCACGATCGCGACCAGCAGGAGGATCCCGGTGATCTCGAACGGCACCACGTACGTCGTATAGAGCGGCTCCGCGATCACGCCGAGCGCCCCGAGCTCCTGGATGGAGGCGTCGAGCTCGCTGGCACCCACGCCGGCGAGTCCGAGCGAGAGCCCCGCGGCCTCCAGGTCGAAGAACCGCTGCACGAGCAGGCCTCCGATTCCGCCCGACACCCCGAGTGCGAGAAGGGAGAACGCCCACCCCCTCAGATCCTGCTGATAGTCGTGACCGAGGTTCAGCAGCATGATCACGAACAGGAAGAGCACCATGATGGCGCCCGCGTAGACCATGACCTGGATCGCCGCGAGGAAGTGCGCCTCGAGCAGCACGTAGATGCCGGCGACACTGCCCAGCGTCGACACCATGAAGAGCAGAGAGGCCACCGGGCTGCGTCCGAAGACGACCCCCAGGGCACTCCCGATCGCCACGACCGCGAGTGCGTAGAAGACCAGATTCAGGATCGTTACGTCCACGTCGTCACTCCGACCGGGGATCGCTGGGATCCCAGAGGAGGGTCGACGGGTGATCCTGCTCCATCAGCCGGTCCAGGTCGTAGACGAAGCGGTCGCGGGAGTATTCCGCGTTCTCGAAGTCCTGTCCGACGTGGATCGCCTCCACCGGGCAGACCTCCTGACACATTCCGCAGAAAATGCAGCGGAACTCGTCGATCTCGTAGACGATCGGGTAGCGGTTCCCGTTGTCGTCCTCGCCGCCCACCAGCCGGATGCAGTTGGCCGGGCACACCGTCGGGCAGAGTCCGCAGGCGACGCACTTCGGACGACCGTCCGCGTGCGTCTCCATGACGTGTGTGCCGCGCCAGCGCGGGCTGAGATCGGTCTGCTCCTCCGGGTACTGCTGGGTGACCTTGTTCGGGTTCACCATGTGCCGGAAGGTGAGCGCCATCCCCTTGAGGGCGGCGCGCAGATACGATGTGCGGCCCGGTTCCGGGCGCTGCATGACTTTGACCTGAACTCCCATGACGTCAGTCCGTGGAGTTGAGTGGTAGGGTCAGTCGCCCTGGATCGCGGTGTCGGGCACCCGGGTGTCCGGCATCCGCACCGGCCGGTCGAGGCGGTGCGGGACGGCGGCACCCGCGATGACGCGGTCGCGATCCAGGAAGAAGAGGAATCCGATCGTGCACAGACCGCTCACGACGGTCAGCACGAGACCGAAGACGAAGCCGTACGCCACCTCGAGATAGTCCAGCACGAGGATGGTCGAGGCGATGATCATGACGTAGCCGAGCGACACCGGAAGCAGGACCTTCCACCCCAGCGTCATCACCTGGTCGTAGCGGAACCGCGGAAGCGTCCACCGCACCCAGATGTAGAGGAAGAGGAAGAAGCCCGTCTTCAGCGAGAAGACCGCGTACGTCGCCAGCGACTTCCACACGGCGAGCGAGGCCGCGATCGGAGCGCCGGTCTCGTCGAAGCCGGAGATGTACTGGCCCTGCCAGTAGTAGGCGTCGTCCCACGTGGCGAAGGGGATGTCCCATCCGCCGAGGAAGAGGGTCGCCATCAGCGCCGAGGCCGTCATCATGTGCGCGTACTCGGCGATGAAGAACATCGAGAACTTCATGGCCGAGTACTCGGTGTGATATCCCGTCACGAGTTCCGACTCGGCCTCCGGCATGTCGAACGGCAGCCGGTTGGTCTCGGCGAAGGCCGCGATCACGAAGAGGATGAAGGCGAGCGACAGCGGGAAGGCGTACCACCAGTCCAGCTGCTGCTGCTGCCACACCATCTCGGTCAGCGAGACGTTGCCGGCGAGCATGAGGGTGGTGATCAGGGCGAGCCCCAACGCCACCTCGAAGCTCACGAGCTGTGCCGAGGCACGGAGCGCACCCAGGAACGCGTACTTGTTGTTCGACGCCCAGCCGGCGATCACGACCCCGTAGACACCGAGCGACGACACCGCGAGCACCCAGAGGACCCCGATCGGCACGTCCGCCACGACCATGTCGACCACGCCCCACGGCGTGGGAAGCGGCGCGGCGAAGGGCACCACCGCGATCGCGATCAGCGCCGGAATGAGGGAGAGCATGGGCCCGAGGACGAACCAGAAACGGTTCGCCGTGGCCGGCATGGTCTCTTCCTTCAGGATGTTCTTGATCCCGTCGGCGATCGGCTGGAGAAGCCCGAACGGACCGACGCGATTCGGCCCGCTGCGGTCCTGGATCCATGCCGAGATCCGGCGCTCCGCGTACGTCGTGTAGGCCACCACGATCATCACCGCGGTGAAGATCGCGACGACCTTGGCGAGCATCGCCAGGATGCCCGGGATTCCGGTGATCGGCTCCATCTCAGTCCCCCGCCAGCTGGACGGTCTCGTTGACCACCGCGCCGCGGTCACCGATCGCTTCGTACGTGAGGCCCGCGAAGGCCTCGACCCGGCCGCTCAGCACGGCGAAGGCCTCCGCGGCCGTCGTCGGGGCCGTGTCGCGGCCTGCGAGATCGGCGGCGAGGGCCTCGAGGATCAGCCACGCGGGACGGGCCGCACCGGGCGCCTGGAGTCCCTGACGGAAGCGCTGCACGCGTCCGTGGAGGTTCGTGAACGTGCCCTCCTGCTCCGCGAACGTCGTGACCGGAAGGACGGCGTCCGCGTGGGTCGCAGCCCGGCTCGGGTGCGCCCCGAGATAGACGTAGGTCGATGCGGCCCGGCCGAAGTCCTCCGACTGGTCGTCGAGCTCGTCGCCGAGCACGATCAGCACGCCGTCGTGGTCCGCCATCTCCTCGAGACCACCCGTCCCGTCGTCGTCCCCGACGAGGGTCGCGCCCATGATCTCCGCACCGCGTCCGTTCGCGGCGAGGTCGCGGCGGCGGGCGAGCGTCGGATAGCCCTTCAGGACCGCCTCGTCCTCGGCCCGCTCCATGCGGTAGACGATGTCGCCGCCGCCGAGCGCGTCGACCAGCGCCCGGAGTGCGCCGATGTCTTCGTTGGAGGCCCCGGGCGAGACGACGGCCTTCACCGGCGCGTTTCCCGCGGCACGTG
>DATFJS010000468.1:0-3453 GCA_035269045.1 Longimicrobiales bacterium
TGCGGGTATCGGCGGTTCGGCGAGTACGAGGACTATTACGAGGACGAAATGGACGCGTGGCGGGTCGAGAAGACGCTCGACCCCAGCCTCCGGCCCTCCCTGGCGCGCCTCCCGTACTACCGACAGACGCTCGAGTTCACCTGCGGTCCGGCGGCGCTCATGATGGCCATGGCCGCGCTCCGCCCCGATCGACCGCTCGACCGCACCGAGGAGCTGCGGGTGTGGAGGGAGGCCACGACGATCTTCATGACCTCGGGCCACGGCGGGTGTGGTCCGTACGGGCTCGCGCTCGCGGCACATCGGCGTGGCTTCCGGGCATCGGTGGTCGTGAGCGATCCGGGGGTGCACATGGTCGACACCGTACGCTCGCCCGAGAAGCAGGAGGTCATGCGACTCGTCCAGCACGACATGGAGCGTGAAATCCGGGACGCCGGCATTCCGGTCGAGGTACGCGCCGTCTCTCTCGCCGAGGTGGAGCGCCGATTCGAGGCCGAGGAAATCCCGCTCATCCTGATCTCCTCGTGGCAGATCTGGGAGGAGCGTGGCCCGCACTGGGTGGTGGTCACGGGCTTCGACGACCACTTCGTCTACGTCCATGATCCGTGGCTCGACCCCGACGAGGGCGAGGTCGCCGCCGACGTGATCAACATGCCGATCGGTCGCCAGCAGTTCCGGAGCATGTCACGGTTCGGTCGGCGCGGGCTCCGAACCGCCGTCTTCGTGGCGGCGGGGGAGGTGACGTGAGTCGGGACACCGATCGGCCCGGCCACATCCTGCTCGTGGATGGAACCGGGCCGCACGAGGCCGGTGGGCTCGAGGGTCACACGGTCGTGCCCGTGCGCGAGTACCTGACGGGTCCGTGGCACGATCACCCCGGTCTGCGCGTGCTCAACCTCTCCCGTCAGACCCGGTACCACTCCGCCGGCTACTATGCGTCGCTGCTGGCCGAGGCGCGGGGTCACCGCGTCATCCCGTCCGTCCGGTGTCTCCAGGACCTGTCCCGCAAGACAATCTACGGGACCGACCTCGACGACCTCGACGACCGGCTCCAGGGGTGGCTCGCGGCCGAGGCATCGGAGAGCGACACGGAGAACCGCGAGGTGTGGCTCTTCTTCGGCGAGGCTCCGGTCTCCCGACTCCAGCCGCTCGCGCGTTCCCTCTTCGAGATCTTTCCCGCACCGATCCTCCGGGTCGAACTCCGGCGGCGGGAGCGGTGGGAGGTCGCGGCGGTGCGACCCGCGGGCCTCGGGAAGGTCCCCTCCGACGAACGCGATCGCTTCGTCGCCGCCCTCGACCGGTTCCTCGGGAGACGATGGACGTCGGGCCGGAGAAAGCCTGCCGCGCGCTGGGATCTGGCGATTCTTCACGACCCGGAGGAGAAGCTTCCACCGTCCGACGCCGAGGCGCTGGCCCGCTTCGAGCGGGCGGGCCGCCGGGCCGGCATCGAGACCGAGCTGATCACACGGAAGGATCTGCCCCGGCTCCCCGAGTTCGACGCCCTCTTCATCCGGGAAACGACGGCGGTGGACCACCACACCTGGCGCTTCGCCCGTCGCGCGGCCGCGGAGGGGCTGGTCGTGATCGACGACCCCGACTCGATCCTTCGCTGCACCAACAAGATCTTCCTGGCCGAACTCCTGCGACGGGCGAAGATCGCGGCCCCCGCGTCGGCGGTGGTGGGAAAGGACGACCTGGAGCGGGCGGCGGCCCTGGGATTTCCCCTGGTCCTCAAGGTGCCGGACGGCGCGTTTTCCCTCGGCGTCTTCAAGGTGAAGGACGTCGACGAACTCCGGACGCGGGCCGACGTACTGCTCCGCGACAGCGAGCTGCTGCTGGCGCAGGCGTACACCCCGACCGAGTTCGACTGGCGGGTGGGGGTGCTGGCCGGCGAGCCGCTGTTCGTGTGCCGGTACCACATGTCACGCGGACACTGGCAGATCCTGGATCACACCGAAGAGGGAGACCCCGCGGAGGGTGCCGTGGATACCCTGGCGGTCCAGGACGCCCCGCCCGCCGTCGTGGAGGCGGCCGTTCGTGCGGCTCGGCTCATCGGGAACGGGCTCTACGGCGTCGACCTCAAGGAGACCCCGGCCGGGGTCCTGGTCATCGAGGTCAACGACAATCCCAACATCGACGCCGGGTATGAAGACGCCGTGCTCGGAGACGCGCTCTATGACCGGATCATGGGGGAATTCCTGCGCCGACTCGAGGCGCACTGAGGGCGGTGCACTACCGCCCCATCACGATCACATTCCCGCTGACCCGTCGGCCCGCAGGCCCGGTCAGGTGCGCGATCTCGTCGGCGATCGCCTCGGGCGTGACCCAGTCGGCGAAGTTCGCATCGGGCATCGACTCCCGGTTCGCGGGCGTGTCGATGATCTTCGGCGCGATCGCGTTCACGGTGATGTCGTCCTCCCCGAATTCACGCGCCATGGCCTTCGTCATGGCCACGACCGCGGCCTTCGACGCCGTGTAGGCGACCATGCCGGCGCCGCCGCCGTCGACGGCGGGGACCGCGGCCATGTTCACGATGGCGCCCTCGTCCGACTTCCGGAGCCAGGGGAGCGCGGTCCGGGTGGTCAGGAATACCGTGGTGGCGTTCATGCCGATCATCCGGTCCCATTCGGAGATCTCGGTATCGGCGACGCCGTTCATGGCGAACCCGCCCGCGAGGTTGCACAGCACGTCGAGGCGCCCGAGTTCCTCGATGTGATGCCCCAGTCCCTCGAGATCCTCCGGGTCGGTGAGATCGGCGGCCATGAGTTCCAGCCGCTTCGCCGCGCCGGGGGCGTGTTCGTCGATGTGATCGGTCAGCAGATCGACCTCCTTCTGCGAGAACCAGGGGACGATCACCCGGTCGCCACGCTGGAGGAGTCGAAGGACCACGGCACGGCCGAGTCCGCCCGTGCCGCCGGTGACGAGTGCGATCGATTCGGCCATGTCCGAAGACTCCACGCTGAGGATCCGTCGCCGGGGGCTCCCGGCTCACGGGTTGTTTCGACCCGCGGGCCCGGGCGCCGTTCCACCTTGCTCCTCGCGCGACTTCCGCGACACTTTCCTCATCCGCAGGCAGTCGTCGCGGCTCGGCACCGATGCCGACGCGACCCCACCCCTGGAGACCACGAGCGATGGCCGACTACGAGCACGCGCGCATCCCCGATTCCGGCGATCCGATCACCTTCGACGGGGGCCCCGACGGGGGAGGTATCCGCGTCCCCGATCATCCCGTCATCCCCTTCATCGAGGGGGACGGCATCGGGCCGGACATCTGGCGCGCGACCCGGACGGTCGTGGACGCGGCCGTCGACAAGGCGTACGGCGGGGACCGGAAGATCTCCTGGATGGAGGTCTATGCCGGCGAGAAAGCGCACCAGAAGACCGGGGAGTGGCTGCCGCAGGAGACCTTCGACGCGCTGACCGAGTTCAAGGTCTCGATCAAGGGCCCGCTCACGA
>DATFJS010000469.1:0-19478 GCA_035269045.1 Longimicrobiales bacterium
ACCGTCTCGCTCGAGAAATCCACGGGAGGAGGGGGCTCGGTGGAAAGCGTGCCCCAGTACGCCGCGTAGTCGTCCTGCGTCCGGAAGACGACCGGCTCCGCGTAGACCACGGGAGCCTCCTCACCGCGCGCCAGGGTGGCGAAGGGCAGGCTGCCGCGGTAGACCGATGTGAACTCCCGCCCCACCGTGTAGTCGCGGAGGAGAGCGACGGCGTTCACGACGCGCGCGGCGGCGGCGTCCGGACCCGACCCCGTGGGGGTGAGCGTGGCGAACGAGCCGGATGCGCACCGCGTCCAGGCGATCGACTCGTCCCGGGTGTCGTCGGTGATCCGGAGCGTCACCCGACTCCGCCCGAGGGGGCAGTCGGGGTCGAGGGTCGGGTCGAGCACCTCGTCGAAGAGGTCGAGGCCCGGCGCCTCGTTGACCTGAGCGATCCACTGGGCGTACACGCCGGCCGACACGTTCGGGGATCCCTCGAGCTCGCGAACCGTGGCATCGCCCGAATCACCGCGGTAGAAGATCTCCTCGTGGAGCCGCCACGTCCCCGCCGACGTCCAGACGAGGCGCTGCTCGAGGCTTCCCGACCCCTGCGTGAGGGGTGCCGACAGGGTCATCTCCACCACACCGACCTGCCCGAACCTGGAGGTTCCCGGCGTGGTCGGCGAGGTGTCGTCACACCCGACGAAGAGCACCGCCGCGCAGAGCATGAGCGCCGCGCGGGGGTTGACTGGGTGAGGACGCTGCGGGAGCGTGTTCGGCATGACAGATCGCGAACGGTTGAAGGCGCTCCTCGTGGAGCGCTCGGTACGGCTGGGGGATTTTACCCTCGCCAGCGGAGCCCGGTCCTCGTACTACGTGGACGCCCGGGTCACCACCATGTCGGCGGAAGGGCAGGCCCGTCTCGGGAAGGTAGCCTGGGAAGCCCTCGACGCCAGCGGGATCGAGCCCACGCACGTGGGCGGACTCACGATGGGTGCCGACCCCGTCGCCTATGCCATCGCGCGGGAAAGCTTCGTCCGAGGGCGACCGGTGGACGGCTTCTCCGTCCGGAAACAGGCCAAGGAGCACGGCACCGGCCAGCGGATCGAGGGCGGTCTGCCGAAGGGGGCCCGCTGTCTCGTGGTCGAGGACTCGATGACGACCGGCGGAAGCGCGCTGAAGGCGATCGAGGCGGTGCGTGAGCACGGAGCCGAGGTCGTCGCGGTGCTGACCGTGGTCGACAGACAGGAGGGCGGAGAGAAGGCCCTGGAGCCCTCCGGACTTCCGCTCATCGCCCTGTACACCGGCCCCGAACTTCTCGAGGCCGCCGGGGGCTGATCCCCCCGATCCCGCTCAGTCGAGCAGACGGAGGGGCATCACCAGTGCGAGGTAGTCGATCTCGTCGTCGCCGTCGGCCACGACCGGCTCGAGCGTCGCGGCCCGCTCGGGCGCCTTGAACGTCAGCCGCACGTCCTCCGTCGGCATGTAGCGGAGTACCTCGAGCAGATACGTCGCATTGAAGCCGATCTCGAGCGTCTCGCCCTCGAAGCTCAGCTCCAGTTCGTCCGCGCCCTCGCCCAGGTCGGGGGTCAGCACGTTCAGGTGGACACGATCCGCCTCGAAGGTCATCCGGATGCGATGCGTCTGATCGCTCGCCACCACCGCCATCCTCCGAACCGCGCTCTCCAGCGACTTCTTGTCGACGGTCGCGAACCGGTCGTTGTCCTTCGGGATGACCTGCTCGTAGTTCGGGTACGTCCCCTCGATCAGGCGCGTGTAGACCTCGGTGTTCTCGGATCGGAACGCGAGGTGGTTCTTCTTGCTCCCCTCGTTGCCCTGATCCCACGCGACCGTGATCGGGTCGCCGTCCTTGAAGAGGCGCTGCACCTGGTTGAGGGCGGCGGGCGGCACGATGAAGTCCGTCGGCGCGACGGCCCCGGGCCCCGTCGCGAGGCCCATGCGGGCGAGACGATGTCCGTTGGTGGCGACCATCCGCATCGACCCCTCGCGCAGCTCCCAGAGCACGCCGTTCAGGATCGGACGACTCTCCTCCGTCGACACCGCGAACGAGGTGTGGTGGATCAGACGCTGGAAATCCCCGCTGTCGATCTGTACGCCCTGGTCGAAGTCGACCTGCGGCAGGGAAGGGAATTCCTCTGCGGGCAGACCGTTCAGCTTGAACCTGGAGCGTCCGCAGGCGAGTTCGATCTGGTCGCCCCGGGTCGTGACCTCCACCGGCTCGTCGGGAAGCTCTCGCGTGATCTCCTGCAGCTTCTTCCCCGGTGCGGTGAGGCTCCCGTCCTCGGCGATTTCCGCGGGAACCCTCACGCGAACGGACACGTCGAGGTCCGTGCCGCTCATCCAGACCGCGTCTTCGTCCGTCTCGAACAGGATGTTCGACAGGACGGGAAGCGTGGTCTTGCTCGGGATGCTGGCCGACACGGCGGCCAGGCCGTTGTGAAGGTTCTGCCGGGTGATCGTGAATCGCATTCGGGGTCTCCGGGAGGTTCGTCGTGGAGGATCTCCACCGTGCCCTAATCTCTGTGTCTTTTTATTTAAATGAAAGACGTAGTAGTAGGGGCGTGTGGACTTGTGGACGGGAGCCTGTCCCGCCATGCGTGGTGCGGCGATTCGGCCGATTCGGCCGTGTGGACGAATCGTGGAGAACCGACGGCGGCGTGGACTTCTCGGCGTGTTGTCGCCGGGCGGACGTGGAGAGCGTGGGGATGTCCACAGCTGTCCACGACGGAATGTGGATGTTCGGAATGGATGATCACCGGTGTGCCCCGATCCCGGATCTCGCGCCGATCCGACCCCGGGCGCGCTCGACGCGGGTGGCGAAGTCGCCGTCCTGCTCCATGTCTTCCTCGACCTTCCGGATGGAGTGGATGACGGTCGAGTGATCCCGGCCCCCGAAGAGTTCGCCGATCTGAACGAGGGGAAGGTCGATCAGATCCTTGATGAGATACATCGCCACCTGGCGGGGCACCGTGAGGTTCTTCGTGCGCCGCTTGGAGACGAGCCCGTCCACGTCGACGCCCCAGAGCTCGGCGACCGTCTCGCGGATCGCCTCGGCGCTCGTACGGGGAGAGTTGCGGGAGGAGCGCTCCTCGTTGTCGCGGATCATGCTCGAGAGCGCCGTGCGCGCGAGGTCGACCGACATCTCCTGGTGGGTCAGGGAGGAATAGGCCAGCAGCTTGATCACCGCCCCTTCCAGCTCCCGCACCGACGCCGTGCACGCGTGCGCGATGAAGTCGATCACTTCGTCGTCGAGGGTGAGATCGTCGTCCGCCGCCTTCTTCCGCAGGATCGCGACGCGCGTCTCGTAGTCGGGCGGCTTGATGTCCGCCACGAGTCCCCATTCGAAGCGCGAAACCAGTCGGTCCTCGAGTCCGGGAATCTCCTTGGGCGGACGATCGCTGGTCAGCACGATCTGCTTCTGGGCGTCGTAGAGCGCGTTGAAGGTGTGGAAGAACTCCTCCTGAGTGCGCTCCTTTCCCTCGAGGAAGTGGACGTCGTCGACGAGCAGGAGGTCCAGTTCGCGGAAGCGTCGACGGAATTCCGCCGTGGTTCCCGTCTGGATCGAGTTCACGAGTTCGTTGACGAAGCGCTCACTCGAGACGTAGGTGACCCGACTCGCCGGGGTGTGGTCGAGGATCTCGTTCCCGATCGCATGCATCAGGTGGGTCTTTCCCAGCCCCACGCCTCCGTAGAGGAAGAGCGGGTTGTACATCTTCGCGGGCTTCCGGGCGACGGCCTGGCAGGCTGCGTACGCGAGCTGGTTGTTGTTCCCGACGACGTAGCGGTCGAAGGTGTAGCGGTCGTTCATCGACGCGTCGTCCCGCCGTACTTCCGATGTCGGGAAGTCGGGGGGCTCGGTCGGTCGGGTGGGCTCGGGAGTGGAGAGTTCCACACCGGGCAGACCGGTTCGCTCCGGGGACCCCGCCCTCAGCGTGATCGTGAGCGGGCGCCCGATGATCCGGTGCGCATGCTCCGAGAGCGTACCGAGGAAGCGGTCCTCGATCATCTCCTTGTGGAACGGGCTCGGAGCCTCCACCAGGAGATCGGAATCGGAAAGAGCGACGGCCGAACTGCTGGCGAGCCAGGTCTCGAAGCTCTGCTGCGAAAGACCCGGACGAGCCGCATCCAGAATCCGGGTCCAGAGTTCGCTGGCCGTAAGCTCCATTCAGACGCGCTCTCGACCAGGTCGAAACCCGGGGTTTGGGTGGATGGTGGCGGCCCGACGGGGGGCGTTCGATCGGTGGGGGTCGAAAGGCTATTCCGGCATTGTGGAAAAGTCAATCGAAGCGCGCGCCTGCGGGATTTGTACGGGTTCGGGTCCAGGACGGGCGGGTGTTTACCCCCGGGTTGACCCCGGTCGGGAGTCTTGGCTAACTTTTCAGGCTCGAAATGCACCTGCACCCGATCCCTTGGGACGGTTCCAGATGAAGCCGACGTACAAGCCGCGCAATCGCAAGCGCAAGAACAAGCACGGATTCCGCGCACGCATGAAGTCGAAGGGAGGACGCAAGGTCCTGAATGCCCGCCGTCGTCGCGGACGCAAGAAGCTTTCGGTCAAGATCGGCGGCAAGTGACCCGGTGACCGCGGCCCGCACGGCGGAAACGCCGAGGGGCGGGCCGCCGGATCACGGATTTTCCGCCGAGCGACGGATCCACAGAGGTTCGGAGATCCGGCGGATACTGAAGCGGGGGGAGCGCAGGAGGACGGGCCTCATGGACGTCTTCTTCGATGCTTCCCCCGTTTCACGTTCCCGTCTGGGGCTGATCGTCCCGAAGCACGGTCACCGCATCGTGGATCGCAACCGGCTGCGCCGACGCCTCCGCGAGATCGGGCGCCGTGAGCTGCTGCCCCGGCTGCGAGATCGCGGGGTCGCCGTCGACGTTCTCCTCAGGGTCCACCGGAAGGCCTACGGTGCGAGCTTCGTAGAACTGGAGCGGGAAGTCGTTTCCACGATGGAGGAGCTGTGGCCCGAGCGATGATGATGGCGCTCGTCCGATTCTATCGGGCGGCGATTTCGCCGTGGACGCCACCCTCCTGCAGATACGACCCCACCTGCTCGGCCTACATGCTGGAAGCGCTGGAACGACACGGGGCGCTTCGGGGAGGCTGGATGGGCCTCCGTCGAATTCTGAGATGCCATCCGTGGGGCGGATCCGGTCACGACCCCGTGCCCCCCGCCCCCCCGACGTCCGAACGAATGCCTGATCCGATGCGCGATTCGGCGTCCGACCCGCTCCGCACGCCGGTGCGAGACACGGACCCCGCGATGCATCGTCGAGGATAGACCTGGATGAACACCGAAGCCCGTCTGCTGCTCGCCGTCACCCTGATGATCGGGGTGATCTTCGGCACGCAGCTGTTGTTCCCGTCGCCCGAGCCCGCACCCGTCCCGGCCGATTCGATCGAGACGGAGGCGCCCGCACCGGCGATCCCGGATCTGGGGGATTCCGCCGATGCCGTGCCGTCGGTCGATCCATCCGGGGCGACCGATTCGTCCGAAGCCGCTGCCGCCGGGAATGCGCCGGAGACGGACACGTCGGCGGAGGTGGTCGAGGGGCAGCAGGATGCGGAGGTGGCACCCGCGCCGGCCCCTGTCGAACCCCGGGAAATCGTGGTTTCGAGTTCACGATACGAGTACCGCTTCTCGAACATGGGGGCGCGACTCGTGTCGGTCACGCTCCCCGAGTTCGACGATCTCGCGCACGAGGGCCGGCCGCCGGTTCAGCTGATTCCGGCGGGGACGTCAGCGCTCGGCCGTCGCGTCGTCCTGGGGTCCGATACGCTGGATCTCCGCGATCTCGGGTTCACCACGGACGCCCCGGAGACGATCGAGCTGTCCGAGGGCGACGCGCCCGTCACGCTCGACTTCACCTACCGGAATCCGGCCGGGACCTTCTCGGTCGACGTCACCTACACCTTCCGGGCCGGCGACTACCTCGTCGACGTGGACACCCGCCTCTCGGGTGTCGAGCGGCCGCTCCTGCTCACGTCGCTCGGCGACGGCATCGCCTATACGGAGGCGGACTCCACGCAGGAGGCCCGCACCATGGCGTACGTGACGAACGAAGTCGACGGCAGCATCAGCCAGCGGCAGCTCGACAAGGTGGACGAGGCGGAACTGCTCGACGGCCCCTTCTTCTGGACCGCGATCAAGTCGAAGTACTTCGTGATCGGACTGCTGCCCGGCACGGGCGAGCAGCCGGAGGAGACGGACGCCCTCACGCAGACGCCCCCCCGGTATATCGGTGGGGTGCTCGTGACGCCCACCGAGACGCCCCATCGCGCCGGTATCGAGACCGCGATGGTCGCGGATGCATCGGGTCTGGTCGAGTACCGGATGTACCTGGGGCCGCAGGAGTACTCGCGGCTCAAGGCGCTCGGGAACGAGTTCCAGGAGGTCAATCCGTACGGGTGGGCGTTCTTCCGCGCGGTCGTGCGGCCCTTCGTCGGGATCATCGTCGCGATCCTGAACTGGGCCCACAACACGCTGTCGATCGGCTACGGATGGGTCCTGATCCTCTTCGGAATCGCGCTGCGGATCCTCCTCTGGCCGCTGAATGCCAAGGCCATGAGGGCGCAGATCCGCAACATGGCGGTGCAGCCGCTCGTCAAGGAGATCCAGACGAAGTACAAGGACAAGCCGGAGCAGCAGCAGAAGGAGCTGATGCGGCTCTACAAGGAGCACGGGTTCAACCCGGTCGCGGGCTGTCTGCCCATGCTGCTCCCCTGGCCGATCCTGATCGCGCTCTTCTTCGTCTTCCAGAACGCGATCGAACTGCGAGGGGTGTCGTTCTGGTGGCTGCCCGACCTCTCCGCGAAGGACCCGTACTTCATCCTTCCGGTGCTGCTGGCGCTGTCGATGTTCCTGATCCAGTGGATCACGTACAAGTCGATGCCGTCGGACAACCCGCAGATGAAGCTGATGATGTGGTTCATGCCGATCTTCCTCGGCGTGATCTTCCTCAACTTCCCCTCGGGTCTGAACCTGTACTACGCCAGCATGAACGTCGCGACGCTGCCGCAGCAGATCCTGATCGCGAACGAGCGGAAGAAGGTGAAGCCGATCCAGCCCGATGGCTCCCGCGCGAAGTCGGGTGGCGATTCGGGCAGTGGTGGGAAGAAGGGTGGAAAGCGGAAGAAGGCTCGAGGCGGCGGCTGACCGGGATCTCCTCGACACCATCGCCGCGATCGCGACTCCGCCCGGGGTCGGTGCGCTCGCGGTGATCCGGGTGTCGGGTCCCGGAGCCTTCGATGTGGTCTCGCGGCTGACCGACGTCCCGCGCGACCCGCCGCGGACGGCGCACGTCCGCACCCTCCGCAGCGCCGACGGGGAGGTGCTCGACCAGGCGGTCGTGACGCTGTTTCCCGGGCCGGCTTCCTACACGGGCGAGGACATGGTGGAGATCTCCACCCACGGAGGTCGCATTGCGCCCCATCTCGTGCAGAATGCGCTCGAGCGTGCGGGAGCTCGCCGTGCGCGGCCGGGAGAGTTCACCCAGCGGGCCTGGCTCAACGGGAAGGTCGATCTCGTGCAGGCAGAAGCGGTCGCGGACCTCGTGGAAGGCTCGAGCCGCGCCCTGCACCGCGTGGCGCTCCGGCAACTGGATCGAGGCCTGTCGAAGCGCATCGCGTCTCTCCGATCCGCGATCGTGGAGCTCGAGGCCCGGATGGTCCATCACATCGACTTCCCCGAGGAGGACGACGCGCCGGTGGGCCTCGGAGAGCTGGCGGACGAGGCTCGTCGGCTGGCGTCCGGGTTCGAGCGGCTCGCTGCGACCGCACCGGCGGGACGGCTGCTTCGGCAGGGTGTGCGTACGGTGCTGGCCGGTCGTCCGAACGCCGGGAAGTCCTCGTTGCTGAATGCGCTCGTCGGCGAGAGTCGGGCGATCGTGACCGATGTCGCGGGCACCACGCGGGATCGGATCGAGGTGTCCGTCGAGATCGACGGCCTACCCTTCGTCCTGGTCGACACGGCGGGCCTGCGGGCCACGGACGACGTGGTCGAGCGTGAGGGTGTCGCCATGGCGGAGGCCGCCATCGAAGGGGCGGATCTGGTGCTGTACTGCGTACCGGTGGGTGAGGCCTCCCTCACGTCGGAGGCGGAGTGGGTCCGTGAGCGGGTCACCGCACCGGTGATCGGTCTCCTCACGAAGGGGGATCATGCCGAGGCGGGAGGGGTTGGCGATTCGGTCGAGCGCGGTGACGCATGGCCCTGGGTCGTGACGTCGGCCCTCGAGGGTACGGGGTTGGATGTCCTCCGGGACGCGATGGTACGAACCGTGTTCTCGGGGGCGGCCGTGCTGGAGGAAGGGGCGTCGGTGCTCACCCGGGATCGACAGGTCGAGGGGGTGCGTATGGCGGCACGAGAAATGCAGGACTTTGCACGTGCTTTGGAGAGTGGTATCCCTCCTGAGGTTGCGGCGGCCCATCTGAAGGCCGCGGCTACGGCCACGGAGGAGCTGCTCGGGACGATCGGTGCCGAAGAGGTGCTCGATCGCGTGTTTTCCGACTTCTGTATAGGCAAGTGATGAGCGACAACGGTCGCATGGCGGTCCGCCTGCACGGACGAGTGCAGGGGGTCGGGTTCAGGTGGTGGTGCGCTCGCACGGCCAAGGGTCTCGGCGTGTCCGGTGACGTTCGCAACTGCCCGGACGGCACGGTGGAGGTCCGTGCGGAGGGCGAGTCCGAGGCACTTCTGCGTTTCCGCGACCGACTGTCGGATGGACCTCCGATGGCGCGTGTGGACAAGGTCGAGGACATCGACCTCGGGCTCGTGGCCGACGCGCGGATTCCGGTAGAGCGCTTCGAAATCGTCCGGTGACCCTCCAGCTCGACCACGATGTCGTCGTGGTCGGCGGTGGGCATGCCGGATCCGAGGCGGCGGCGGCCGCGGCCCGGCTCGGCGCCCGGACCCTGCTGATCACGCCCGATCTGGGCCGTATCGCCCAGATGAGCTGCAACCCCGCCATCGGGGGCATCGCGAAGGGCGTCGTCGCCCGCGAGGTGGACGCTCTCGGTGGTGTGATGGGGCGGGCGACGGATGCCAGCCGGATTCACTGGCGCATGCTGAACCGCTCGAAGGGGCCTGCGGTCCGCGGGCCTCGGGCGCAGTGTGATCGCGCCCGCTACCCGCTCGCTGCCCGACGCGTCCTCGATGAACTCGAGCACCTCGAGCTCTTCCAGGATCTGGTCACCGGGCTGCTGATGGACGGAGACCGGGCGGCAGGGGTCACCACGCGGTCGGGGGTGCGGGTCCGTGCCCGAGCCGTCGTGGTCACCGCAGGGACCTTCCTTCGCGGTCGGATTCACGTGGGAGGGCGCGCGGGGGTCGGTGCGGGTCGGGCGGGAGAGGCGCCCTCCCTCGAACTCGCCACCGAGTTCGATCGTCTCGGTCTCGAGGTGGCCCGGTTCAAGACCGGTACGCCTCCGCGGATCGACGGCCGCAGTGTCGACTTCACGCGCGTGGATCGGCAGGATGGCGACCCAGAGCCGCCGGGGCGACCGTACCGTTTTTCCGCGTATTCGGAGGAGCGGATCCCGGAGCAGCGTCCCTGCTGGATCACCTGGACCGGTGAAGAACTCCAGCGGGTCGTCGAGGACAATCTCGAGCGCAGCGCGCTGCACGGCGGCGAGATCTCCGGCCGCGGCCCCAGGTACTGCCCTTCGATCGAGGACAAGATCGTTCGGTTCCCGGATGCGGAGCGACATCAGGTCTTCCTCGAGCCCGAGGGGCTGGACACCACCGAGCTCTACGTGAACGGCCTTTCGACCTCACTTCCGGCGGACGTTCAGCTGGAGCTTCTCCGCGCCGTTCCGGGCCTCGAGTCGGTCCGGATGACCCGGCCGGGATACGCGATCGAATACGACTGGTTTCCGCCTCATCAGCTTCGGCACACCCTGGAGGTGCGTGCGGTGCCCGGTCTCTTCTTCGCCGGGCAGATCAACGGCACCACGGGGTACGAGGAGGCGGCGGGCCAGGGGATCGTGGCGGGCATCAACGCCGGCCTCGCCGTTCGCGGCGATGGGACCTTCGTGCCCGAGCGCGACGACGCCTACATCGGCGTACTGATCGACGACCTCGTGACGCGAGGCGTGGACGAGCCGTATCGTCTCTTCACGTCGAGGGCGGAGTTCCGGCTCCTTCTCCGGCAGGACAATGCAGTCTCCCGCCTGGGGCCGCGAGCCCGGGAGATCGGCCTGCTCACGGCGCCGCAGTGCGACGCGCTGGCGCGCATCGAGTCCGAAATCGGCGATGCTCGGCGATGGTTCGAGGACACGGCTCTCCACCCGGATCGCGTGAACCCGGTCCTGTCGGCATGCGGCACCACGGAGGTAACGCAACCGGTACGTGCGGTGGAACTGCTCCGCCGGCCGGAGGTGCCCGCCGTGGACCTGGCGGATGCGGGGGACGCCACCCGGATTTCACCGGATGCGCTCGACACGCTCGAGGTCGAGGTCAAGTACGAGGGGTATGTCGCCAGGGAGCGCGAACGCGCAACCCGACTCCGTGCGCAGGCCTCGGTGCAGCTCGACGAAAGGCTCCCGTACGGCGAGTTCCTGACTGTTTCGGCCGAGGCTCGAGAGAAGCTCGTGCGGGTCCGACCCGACTCATTGGCCCAGGCAGGCCGTATTCCCGGCGTGAGCCCGGCCGACCTGCAGAACCTCCTGATGGAGGCCCGAAAGTGGCGGGCCAGGGGCGAGGGAGACACCGGGTAGCCACGTAAGCTATTGTCCGACAACCACTTACGCGGTAGTGATGTCGATCTGGTGCGGTGCATCCCCGGTGTTTCACGTGAAACATTCTCGGTAGAGGCGTGGAGTCGCGAGGATCGTCGGACCACTGTTTCACGTGAAACATGTCCGATTTCGCCCTACCATCGGGACGGTTGCCTGCCCTATATTGCGTCGCGCACTCACTCGCACATCCGTGCGGGTCGCGAATTCCTCCGAATTCCCGGAGCACGCAGGCATCTCATGGCCCGAATCATCGCCATTGCGAACCAGAAGGGCGGCGTGGGCAAGACCACGACCGCAATCAATCTCGGCGCTTCACTCGCCATTGCTGAGCAGCGCACTCTGGTCATCGACATCGATCCCCAGGGGAATTCAAGCTCCGGCGTGGGCGTCGGGCAGGAGGATCGCGAGCGCACGATCTACGATGTGCTCGTCGAGGGGGTTCCCGCTGCCGATTGTATCATCGAAGACGTTCATTTCGACCACCTCGACCTGATTCCATCGACCCGGGACCTGGTGGGCGCCGAGATCGAACTCGTCGACCGGGGGGCACGCGAAACCATCCTCCGGGAGGCGTTGGCGCCGCTGCAGGACAGGTACGACTTCATCCTCGTCGATTGTCCGCCATCGCTCGGGCTTCTCACGCTCAACACCCTCACCGCGGCGGGATCCGTCCTGATCCCGATCCAGTGCGAGTTCTACGCTCTCGAGGGTCTGAGTCAGCTGCTCAATACGGTTCGACTGGTCCAGAAGGGCCTGAATCCCTCGCTCGACGTGGAGGGCGTGCTCCTCACGATGTACGACAAGCGGCTCAACCTCTCCAAGCAGGTGGCCGAGGAGGCGCGTGAGTACTTTGGTGACAAGGTCTATGAGACCCATATCCCACGGAACGTCCGTCTGGCCGAGGCGCCGTCCTTCGGGAAGCCGATCGCTCTCTACGATGTGATGTCCGCGGGCGCGCAGGCCTATCTGGAGCTGGCGGAGGAGATTCTCGCGGACGCGACGGTGAGGACTGACGCATGAAGAAAGACAGGCTCGGCCGGGGTCTCGGCGCGCTCCTCGGGGACTACGGGGCGGGTGCGGACGAGGGCGTGAGCCCGGACGACGTGCGGAAACTCGCCCTCAAGCGGATCGTCCCGAATCCCCACCAGCCCCGCAAGAAGTTCCCGCAGGACGAACTCGACGAACTGATGTCGTCGATCGCGGCGAATGGCCTGCTGCAGCCCCTGGTCGTGCGGCCATCCCCGGTTTCGGAGGGTCGCTACGAGATCGTTGCCGGCGAGCGCCGGTTTCGATCCATCCAGAAGTTGGGCTGGGACGAGGTTCCCGTGGTGGTCCGTGACGTGGACGACGAGACCCTTCTCGTCCTGGCGCTGGTCGAGAACCTTCAGCGCGAAGCACTCAATCCGATCGAGGAAGCCGAGGGGTATCAGGCACTCGGACAGAACTTCGACCTCACACAGGCCGAAATCGCGAAGGCGGTGGGCAAGAGCCGGTCCGCCGTGGCGAATGCCATACGGCTCCTCCGTCTGCCCGCGTCCCTCCGGAAATTCGTGGATGAGGGCCAGTTGTCCGCCGGCCACGCCCGAGCGCTTCTGGGACTCGACGACTCCGTTCGCATGGCCGAGCTGGGCCGGACGGCCGTCAGCGAGGGCTGGTCCGTCCGAACGACCGAAAAGGCGGTGTCGAAGGAGCAGCGCGGATCGTCGTCCGGTGAGCGGACACGGAAGGAGCCGCGGAGGGACGCGCTGGTCGAGGCACTGGAGCGGGCTCTGCAGGAACGCCTCTCGACCCGGGCGCGGATCAAGGGAGCGGCGCGGGGTAAGGGGACGATCGAGATCCCGTTCCATGGGACACAGGACTTCGAACGACTCTTCGAGATGATTGCGGGCGTCGAGGCCTCGGACGTCGTCAGCTGACATGTCCGACCCGGAGGGATTCGACCTCATCCTGGTCCCCCGCGACGGAGGGGAGAGTCGGACCTGGCATGTCGGACGGGGCCGGAAACGCCGGCTCGCCTTCGGTTTCGCCGTCGTATCCGCGGTGGTCGTCGGCCTCCTCGGGACGTGGTTCTGGGTCGCCGGGACGGCTGCTCGTGTGCCAGGTCTGCTCGCGAAGATCGACAGCCTGGAGGCGGAGCAGGCTCGGGTAGCCGAGCTCGCGACCCAGCTCGAGAATCTGGAGCAGCGCTACGGGCGTGTTCGGGATCTGTTCGGTGCCCGTCCGACACAGCCGTCCAATCTCTGGGTCCCTCCGACCGGGACCGGCAGCGTCGCCCGACGCATCGACCCCGAACCGAGCTCCCCGGAAAGCTGGCCGCTGTCGGAGGCGGGATTCGTCACGCGCCCTCTTCTCGAGGACGCGCCCGCCGAACACCCGGGCCTGGATATTGCCGTACCTCAGGGAACGTGGATACGCGCGTCGGGTGCAGGCGTCGTGCTCGACGTGGGTCAGGACCCCGTCTACGGGGAATTCGTGACCCTCGACCATGGAGACGGCCTGGTTACCTTGTACGGGCACGCATCACGGACCTTCGTGGAGCGTGGCCAGCAGGTCCGCCGAGACGAGGTCATCGCCCTGAGCGGAAACACGGGTCGTTCCACCGCCCCGCATCTGCACTTCGAAATTCGGCGAGAGGGTGAAGCCCTCGACCCGACGACCTTCGTGACTCCCCCGAACTGACCCCGACATGCCACGCGACCGATCTTCCTCCACGGCGTCTCCCGACACCGTCATCTCGATCATCGCCGCCGGAATGTCGGTGGAGGGCGATTGTGACACGGATGGCTCCCTCCGCATCGAGGGGCAGGTCACGGGTACGGTCCGCGCCGGAAAAGCCGTCGTGATCGGCAAGGACGGGGTCGTGGACGGGCATGTCGTGACGCAGGACGCCGTCATCTCCGGCCGGGTCACCGGAACCGTGACCGCAGACTCCCGCCTCGAGGTCCAGGCTTCCGCGCGGATCGACGGAGAAGTCCATGCTCGGCGAATGCAGCTCGAGGAGGGTGCCGAGCTGAACGGTCGTCTGTCGATGGGCGACCGGATGGCCCCATCGACGGAGGAGGATCGGGGTGGGACATCGACGGTACACGAAGGTGACATCCCGGAGAATGTGACCGAGTCGGCGTAACGTTCGGCGATACGTACAGTTACGTGTTGGACACGAACTTTTCCACATTTGTGGGGAAAACGTGGAATACCGCATGGATACTGTGGATCCGGCCGCGTCACGCTGGCTCGACCGTCTCCTCGGGGGTCCTTTGACGGAGAATTCCACATCGACCGTGAATACGGCAGGCGGAGGCGATATGGGCGCTGAACTAGAACGGGTCGTCGGGTTTATGGACGAGCTTCTCGACGTCGACGCGCACCCCGACTACCGGACCGCGTTGAACGGACTCCAGGTCGAGGGTCCTGCCGAGGTCGACGTCGTCGTATCGGCCGTCGACACCTCGGAGGCCACGATCGCGGCCGCGATCGACCACGGAGCCGACCTCATGCTGGTGCACCATGGGGCGTTCTGGAGCGGTCTCCAGCCGCTGGTGGGACGCCACTATCGGCGCATGCGGGCCCTGATCGAAGGCGAGGTCGCTCTCTATTCGGCGCACCTTCCCCTGGACGCCCATCCGGACGTCGGGAACTGCGCCCTTCTGATGCGGGCTCTCGGACTCGAGCCGGCCGCGCGCTTCGGGGGGTACGAGGGCGCTCCGCTGGGGTGGCGGGCCTCTACCTCCGGACTCCAGCTCGACGAACTTGCGCGGCGACTCTCCCACGCCACGGGTGGCGGGGACGTCCGCGTGATCGCGGGTTCGGGTTCGACCGCGGGCGAGGTCGCGGTGGTGACCGGCGGCGGCGGATCCTTCATCGGAGACGCCGCAAAGGAGGGAATCGACACGCTGGTCACGGGCGAGGGCGCCCACCATACCTTCACCGACGCGCACGAGCTGGGGGTGAACGTACTGTACGGGGGCCATTACGCGACCGAGACCTTCGGGGTCCGCGCCCTCGGCGACGAACTCGCCCGCAGGTTCGGCGTCACGCACACCTTCGTCGACGTGCCGAGCGGACTGTGATGCGTTCCCGCGCCATCCTCGCAGCTCTCGCCTCGGCGATCGCGCTGACCTGCCTGACGGCCACTGGTGTGCCTCTCACCGGCCAGGTGCCGGATCCAGGGGGTTTCTTCGGCTTCCCACTCGGTGCGGACGGGCGACTCGCCGACTGGTCGTCGATGGTCGCCTGGTACGACCGGCTGGGCGCCACGTCTCCCCGGGTGACCGTGGACACCGTCGGGACCTCGACCCGGGGTCGGCCGTTCCTCGTCGTGACCATCACGAGCCCGGCCAACCAGAATCGGATTCGCCGCATCCGGGAGATTCAACAGAGACTCGCGGATCCGCGAACCCTCGAATCCGCGGAGGAGCGAGCCGAACTCCTGGCGGACGCCCGCGCCGTCGTGCTCCTCACGCATGGCATCCACTCCACCGAGGTGGGAAGTACGCAGGCCGCCGTTCGCCTCGCACACCGCCTCGCAGCGTCCGACGATGCCGCCGTCCAGCGCATCCTGGACCAGGTCGTCGTCGTCCAGGTTCCGTCCCTGAACCCCGACGGCACCCAGTGGGTCGCGGACTGGTACGCGCGGTTCTCGGGAACGCGTTGGGCGGGGGCGCCGCTCCCCTGGCTGTACCACTTCTACACGGGTCACGACAACAACCGGGACTGGTACGCCTTCACCCAGATCGAGACGCAGCTCGCGGTACGGTTCGGTCACAATGCGTGGCGGCCCCACGTCGTCCACGACGTGCACCAGATGGGCGGGTCGGGTGCCCGGCTCTTCCTGCCTCCATACATGGATCCCTGGGAGCCGAACGTGGACCCCGAGCTGATCGCATCCGTGAACCGGCTCGGCATGGAGGTCGCGTCCGACCTGACCAGTCAGGGACGGCAGGGGGTGGTCGTGAACGCGATCTACGACGCATGGTCCCCGGCCCGGGCGTACTCACACTACCACGGTGGTGCGCGGATCCTGAGCGAGTCGGCGAGCGCGAGCCTCGCGGATCCCGTGCAGATGCCCGAAGGGCCGACCCCGGGTGGTCGGGGATACGATGCGACGGCCGCCACCTGGAACCATCCGGTCCCCTGGCCGGGTGGCCGCTGGGGACTGCCCGAGATCGTCGATCAGATGGAGGCCGCGGCGATGGCGCTGCTCGAGCGGGTGGCGGCGGATCGGCGCTCCTGGGTCGAGACCTCCCTCCAGATCGCCGAGCGCGCGGTGGCCGGCTGGGACGAGTGGCCGGCCGCGTGGGTCATCCCCGCGTCGAGGCCCAATCTCGAGAACCGTACGGGACTCACCTACCTGCTGAGATCCCTCACGATGGGCGACGTCGAGGTGCGGCGCACGGAAGCGGCCATGGCGATGGACGGGACGACGGTGCCGCCGGGAAGCTGGGTCGTGTCGATGCGTCAGCCGTATGCCGGGTTCGCACAGACCCTCATGCAACGGCAGCGTTACCCGGACCTCCGGCAGTATCCCGGAGGTCCCCCGGTCCGTCCCTACGATGTGACCGCGCACACCCTGCCGCTCCTGACCGGGGTGGTGGCCCTCCCCACGGATCGCCCTCCGACGGTTCGCCTGTCCGCGCCGATCGCCACGCTCGAGATCGACTTCCCGGACGTGGAGGGGGTATTCGGCCCGGAGGTTCCCCGTATCGCGATCTACAAGTCGAGGGAGGAACCGATGGAGGCCGGGTGGACCCGCTGGGTCTTCGATTCGATGGAGCTTCCCTACGACACCCTGAGCGACGCGGACATCCGAAGGGGTGACCTCGTGAGCCGGATCGACGTCCTCCTCCTGCAGGATCAGGGGCCCGGATCGATCACCGAGGGGATCGACGCCGACGCGCTGCCCGCGACCTGGACCGGCGGGCTCGGACCGGCGGGCGCCCGATCCATCCGCGATTTCGTCCGGCGCGGCGGCCGTCTGGTGGCGATCGAGGACGCCACCGACTTCGCGATCGACCTGTTCGGCCTGAACGTCGGCAACGCCGTAGAGCGCATGCCGGAACAGGAGTTCTACATTCCCGGCAGCATCCTCGCGCTCGACTTCGAGCAGACGGCTTTCTCGGAAGGGCTGCCGGAGCGAGACGTCGCATGGTTCTGGGAGTCGAGCCGCGCCTTCGACGTCACCGACCCCGCCGTTCGCGTGCTCGCGCGTTACGGGTCGAGCGATCTGGTGCAGTCCGGGTGGGCGCTCGGCGCACGAACGATTGCGGGCCGCCCCGCTCTGGTCGAGGTTCCGGTCGGGCGGGGATCGGTTGTGCTCTTCGGGTATCAACCCAACTATCGGGCACAGTCGGTCACGGGGTGGAGCCACCTCTTCCGGGCGCTCGACCCGGCGAGGACGGCACTTCCCCGCCGAGAGCCGTGACCCGCACGCCATGGCAAAGATCGATCGAATGACGGACACCATCTCAGTCGCACCCTGCAATCCCACGATTTCATGACCGAGAAGACCTGCCCCCGATGCGGCGCGGCCGCGAACGGCAACTTCTGCGCTTCCTGCGGCGCCAGCCTCGGAGGCCTCACCTGTGATACCTGTGGCACCCAGGCGGAGCCGGGCGCACGTTTCTGCACCGGCTGTGGATCGCCGCTGGGCGCCGCCGCGGCGTCGAAGGTCGGCGCGCCGGCCGCGTCCGCGGCGGGGTCGGCGCCGTCCGGCGGAGTCGGAGGTGCCTCCACGAGCCACGGAAAGGTCGGTGCCCAGGCGGCCGGGTCGGGCGGGGGCGGGGGTCGTCAGATCGGCTGGTGGATGGCCGGTGCGACCTTCGTCTTCCTCCTGGCCGTCGTCGCGTACCCGATCCTGGTCCCCCAAGCGAGCCGTGAGGAGGCCCCCGGGCCGACGGGCGGGGCGCAGTCCCAGCTGGCTCCCTCGGAGTTCGGCAACGCGAACGCGGTCGATCTCAGTTCGATGACGCCGACGGATGCGGCCAACCGGCTGTTCGATCGCGTCATGACCCTCTTCGAGGCGAACGACACGGCGCAGGTCCAGTTCTTCCTGCCGATGGCGATCTCCGCGTACGAGCAGGCCGAACCCCTGACTCCGGACGGCCTGTACCACCTCTCCACACTGCATCGCCTCTCCGACGACCCTGCGTCCGCGCTAGAGGCCGCCCAGCGGATCCTGGACGAGACCCCGACGCACCTGTTCGGGCTGTCCGAGGCCGGCGAGGCGTCTCTCGCGCTCGGCGATACGGCCGCGGCCACCGAGTACTTCCAGGCAGTGCTCGACAACTGGGCGGACGAACAGGCGGTCGCGCGTCCGGCCTATCAGATGCATCCGGCGGTCATGCCGACGATCCGAGGGACGGCCGAAGCCAATACCGGGGGTGACTGAAGTCCCCGGGGGGCCTGACGGAACCCGAGGTCCGCCTCGGCGATTCGCCTTGTACCGCGCCGGGAAATCCGGCTATCATTGGGGGCTTTCGCCGCACGTCCGCCGGAGTTTCGGCGGGGCGGCCCGCACAGCGTGACCGGCGGCGGCCCGACGGCCACCTGCGCTTCTCGGCGCGCTCGACCGAATCGACAACGAACGTGTCGGCACCCCGACACGATCCGACCTCCCGAGAGGAGGCATATTTCGTGAGTGACACGACGACCACCGAAGCTCCGCGCGGAACCCTGCGTACGGGGGCCGGCGGCTATGCGCCGGCCGGCAAGAACACCGGCCGCGTCAAACCGAAGGGCACCAACGAGATTCCGGCGCACGACGGCATCGACACCATCGAGATCCGCTCCCGGAAGCCCTCGTGGCTGAAGGTGAAGTCCCCCGGAGGAAGGAACTACCTCCGTCTCAAGAAGATGATGCGGGAGCAGTCTCTCCACACGGTGTGCGAGGAGGCGAGCTGCCCGAACATCGGCGAGTGCTGGGAGGACGGCACCGCCACCTTCATGATCCTCGGCGACGTCTGCACGCGGGCCTGCAAGTACTGCGGCGTCGCGCACGGAATGCCGACGGAACTCGACCTCGACGAGCCCCGCCGCGTCGCGGACACCTGCGAGGCGATGGAGCTCGAGCACGTGGTGATCACGAGCGTGAATCGTGACGAGCTCGCGGACGGAGGCGCCGGCATCTACGCGGATACCATCCGCCAGATCAAGGATCGGCTTCCCGACTGCTCCGTCGAGGTCCTGATTCCCGACTTCAAGGGAGACGAGGACGCCCTCACGACCGTGCTGGACGCGCGGCCGGAGATCCTCGGGCACAACCTGGAGACGGTGGATCGGCTCCACCCGGACGTCCGCCCCGGCGGTCGCTACTGGCGCTCGATCTCCTTTCTCGGTGCGTCGAAGAAGATCGCGCCGGACATCCTGACCAAGACGGGGATCATCCTCGGCATGGGCGAGGAGCCGCACGAGATCCGGCAGGCGATGATCGATCTGCGCGAGGCGTCGGTCGACATCCTGACGCTCGGTCAGTACCTGCGCCCGTCGCCGCAGCACATTCCCGTCGCGCGCTGGGTGACGCCGGACGAATTCGCGGAGTGGAAGCGCATCGGCGAGGAGGAGTACGGCTTCCGGCATGTGGAGTCCGGCCCGCTGGTCCGCTCCAGCTATCACGCGAAGGATCAGGCCCGCGAAGTGGAAGCCGGCGGTCCCGGTGCGATCACCGAGGTCATGGAGGCCGATGTGGCCGCACCCGCGGAGGTGATCATGCCCCCGCAGGTGTCGAACCTCGTGCAGATCGAGG
>DATFJS010000470.1:0-21582 GCA_035269045.1 Longimicrobiales bacterium
GGCTGATGCCCGGCCGGTCTGGTGTGATGGGCGGGAAGATGCGCGGTGGAGTCGGGTCGTTGATCTCGGTGGTCGCGTGGAGCGGCACCTTGAAGGCGATGTCCTCCTCGGTGCAGCCGTAGCAGGGATGCCCGATCCCGATCGGCCACGCGTCCGGCACGTCGTTGAAGTGCTGGACGGAGCAGTTCGCGTAGGTCGAGGGGCCCTTGCAGCCGAGCTCGTAGAGGCACCAGCCGAGACGGTGGCCGGCGTCGCCGTACCGCTGCGCGAACCGCCCGGCGTCGAAGTGGGCCCGACGCGGGCAGTGCTCGTGGATGGTACGACCGTACGCGAAGGTGGGCCGTCCCTTCTCGTCGAGTTCCGGAAGCGTCCCGAGTGTCGCGTACTGGAGGACCGTGCCCAGGAAGTTGTAGGGATTCGGCGGGCAGCCCGGGATCGTCACGACCGGCCGGTCGGTGATGATCTCGTTGAGCCCGACGGCGCCGGTCGGGTTCGGTGGCGACGACGGAATCCCGCCCCAGGCGGAGCAGGAGCCGATCGCGATGAGGGCGGCCGCGTTCGGCGCCGTCTCCTCGATGATCTCGAGGGCCGTCTTGCCCCCGATCATGCAGTAGATGCCGTTGTCCGCGGTCGGGATCGACCCGTCCACCACCATGATGTACTCGCCCGCGTACTCCTCGATGGCGGCCATTCGGGCGGCTTCGGCCTGGTGGCCCGCCGCGGCGAGCAGCGTCTCGTGGTAGGCGAGGTTGATGAGGTCGAGAAGCAGTTCGTCCAGCTGGGGAGAGGAGGTGCGGAGCAGTGTCTCCGTGCACCCGGTGCACTCCTGGAAGGACAGCCAGATGACCGTCGGCTTCCGGCCCGCCTCGACCTCCTGGACCATTCGGGCGGCGAGTTCGGAGGGCATCCCGACCGCGGCCGCGGCCAGCAGACACGCGCTCTTGAGGAAGTCCCGTCGTGCGATTCCCTCGTACTCGTGGGAACGGCTGCGTGCGAGCAGGTCGAGCATGATGCTTCTCCTTCGGGGCCGTCGCCCCGGCGTGCAGAGCTGAGACGTCCCATTCAGAATGCGCGTGGGCCCCGTCCCGGCGATGTGGGAGTTTTCACCTCACGAAGCGTGGGAAAACCCCCGAAGCTTTAACGATCCAGGGCGTGAATCGGTCGCCACTTCAAAGGATGCGATTCGACGGGACTTCGTCCGGGAACGCATCGCGGACCACCCTGGACAGCACGCGGAGGGGAGACGATGTCGCCACCACATGTCGCGCTGAACCGGTTCGGGCTCGGTGCCCGACCGGGTGAGGCCGAGAGGCTGGACGATCCGAGGGGGTGGCTGCTCCGCCAGCTCGAGGGGCCGCCACCGACGCTCACGCCGACCCCCGAGGCCGACGCCGGCGACTCCGACCTCTTCCGGTCGCTGTTCGCCGGGCTTCGCTCGCAGGACCAGGAGCGCGTCGCCGAGCTCCGCCGGGTCGCCCGACAGCGGCGACAGGCCGAGATGTCGGCCGTGCTCACCACACGCGTGACCACCGAACGACCCTTCGCCGAGCGCTGGGTGGCCTTCTGGTCGAACCACCTCTGTGTGTCATCGGCCGACGGATTCCAGACGGCGCTGCTGGCCGGAGCCTACGAGCGTGACGCGATCCGGCCCCACGTGTTCGGGCGGTTCGAGGAGATGGTGCTCGCGAGCGCCCGGCATCCGGCGATGCTGTACTACCTCGACAACGTCCGCTCGACGGGTCCGAACTCCGCGGCCGCCCGGCGGCCCCGGCGAGGAAAGGGACCGGTGGCGGGTGCGCTCCGGGGGCTGAACGAGAACTACGCCCGCGAGCTGCTGGAACTGCACACCCTCGGAGTGGACGGCGGCTACACGCAGGACGACGTGGAGCAACTGGCGCGGATCTTCACGGGCTGGGGGGTCTCGGGTGTGGGGCCGGAGCGGCTCCGGGTGCGCGCGGGGTCCGACACCGGTGCCGGCGGGTCGGGCGAGATCGGGTTCCGCTTCGCCGCGCCCCTCCACGAGCCCGGACGGAAGCGTGTGCTGGGGCGGACGTACGGGGAGGGGGAGGACGCCGGGGTGGCTGTCGTTCGCGATCTCGCCCGCCATCCCTCGACGGCCCGATTCCTCGCCGGCAAGATCGCCACGCACTTCATGGACGACGCGCCGCCGCCGGCCGCGATCGACGCGCTGGAGCGGACGTGGCTCGACACCGACGGAGACCTTCGCGAGGTCGCCCGGACGCTGGTCCGGCTCGACGCGGCGTGGGCGCCCGGACATCGGAAGTTCCGCACGCCCCAGGACTGGTTCGTGGCAGTGCTGAGGGCCGTCGACGCGCGGGAGGCCGCCGGCACCTTCCCGCAGGTCCTCCAGCAGCTCCGACACCCCCTCTGGGCGCCGCCGTCCCCGAAAGGCTTCGGAGATCTCCGGCGGGAGTGGGCCGACTCCGACGCGCTCATGAACCGGGCCGAGCTGGCCCGCACGCTCGCGCGACGCGCGACTCGGGCGGGTCGGACGCAGGGCGATCCGGCCGCCCCCCGTCGTCGCGGACCGGATATCCGCCCGCTCGCCACCGTCGTGGCTCTGGAGCCGGGCGACCCGCTCCCGGAGATGCTCGCCGATGAATCGATCCCCGTGGACGAGCGGATCGCGCTCGCCTTCGCGGGCCCCGCGTTCCAGTGGAGGTGACGGACATGACCATGAATCGACGTGAGTTCCTGCACTCGGCCGGGATGTGCTTCGGCGGCCTCGCCACCTTCGGTTTCCCCGAAGTGCACTTCGCGAACGTGCGACAGGACGGCCGGCTCGTCTTCGTGCTGCTGCGCGGTGGCTTCGACGGTCTGGCCGCGGTGGCGCCCACCTTCGATCCGGCATGGCGAGACCTGCGCGGACCGCTGGCCGCGGACACCGACCAGCTGCTCGATCTCGCCGACGGCTTCGCGCTCACCCCGGGGCTGGCACCCTTCCGCGAGTTCTGGGACCGCGGCGAACTGCTCGCTCTCCACGCGATGGCGATCCCGTATCGCACGCGCAGCCACTTCGACGGACAGGCGATCCTCGAAACCGGGCTGGACCAGCCGGAGGGGAGCGCCGCCGGCTGGCTGAACCGCCTGCTCTCGATCATGGAGGGGGAGCGGTCCGGCATCGCCATCGCGGCCGGGATGCCCAGGTCGCTTACGGGACCGGTCGAGGTGTCCAGCTGGTCCCCCACGGAGCTGGGCGTGGTCGAGGACGCGTATCTCGATCGTCTGAGTGTTCTGTATCGCTCCGATGAGGCGCTCCAGGGTCGGTTCGAAGCCGCGCTCGGCATGCTCGACGTCGGGGAGGAGATGGAGGCGATGGGTGGTGAAGGGATGGCGGGCGGCCGTCGCCCCGGCGCCGATGCGGCCTCCCTCTTCCGGGCCGCCGCCCGGCTGATGTCCACCCCCGAGGGCCCGAATGTGGCCGCGATGGAGTTCAGCGGCTGGGACACGCACGCCAACCAGGGCGGGGTCGGCGGCAACCTCGACCGTCAGCTCGGGCGCCTCGCGGAGGGCCTGGCGGCCTTCCGGGAGGCGATGGGCGAACGGTGGCCCGGCACGACGGTCGTGGTCATGACCGAGTTCGGGCGGACGGCTCGACCGAACGGCACGAGTGGGACGGACCACGGAACCGCGGGGGCCGGTTTCGTGCTCGGCACGGGCGTCTCCCGCAGCAGGGTGGTCGCCGACTGGCCCGGGCTGGCCGAGCACCAGCTGTTCGAGAATCGCGACCTGGCACCCACCCTCGATACCCGCGCGGTGCTCAAGGGCGTGCTGGCGGGCACCTTCGATCTGACGCCGACCCAGGCGGACCGGGTGTTCCCCGGCTCCTCGGGCGTGCGCGGGATGTGGGAGCTGATGAGTTGAGGCGGTCGGGGCCGGAAGGCCGTATGATGGCTGCAACAGGACGACGGTACACCGTGCGATCGCTGCACCCGAGGAGCCGACCATGAATGACCCGCGAGCCCCTTCCCGCCCGTCGCAGATTCCGCCGACCGCCGTGCTGGCCGCGGTGGTACTTCTCTCCGCCTGCGTCGCCCAGACGCTCCCCGGAGCTGCCGGTGACCCCCGGTCCCCTCCGTCCACGGGGGTGCAGCCTCCGGCCCAGGGTTCGGGTGACGGCGTGGTGGTCCAGTACCACGTCCGGTGTCGGGAGTGCTCCGTCCAGTTCACGACGCCGTCCGGCGTCGAGGTCGACCCCGACGTGAAGGGGAGTTTCCGTCGCACCGTGCAGTTCGCGCCCACATCGCAGACGGGCGCGCTGACGCTGACGGCGACGCCGACCGAGCGGGAGCGGATTCTGGATGCCGAGATCCTGGTGGGCTCGACCGTACGGGCGGAGTCCGGGCGCGGAGGTCTCGGGCAGCCGGTGATGCTGACAGCGGTCTTTCCCTGATCTCACCCCCTGATCCCAGCCCGCGGGTCGTCCGTCGCCGTGTCGACCGGCCTCAGTGCACCCGCTCGACGAGCGAGGCGGTCCTCTCTCCCCACTCCCGGTAGACCTCCGGGCCGGGGTGAAAGCCGTCGTCCGCCATCAGGGCGGCGTCCCCGGTGAAGTCGAGCGGGAGGAAGACGCACCCCGTCTCCTCCGACACCACCTCTCGGAGCGCGGCATCGAGTTCTCTCGCCCGCCGGCCCAGGTGCCACCGAAGTGGTTGCGGCAGCGCCGGGAACCCATGAACGGGTGGCAGCCCGGACACGACGATGGTGCGGACGTCGAACCGCTTGCGGAGAAGCGTCCGAAGGCGCGCCTGATCCTCGAGCCATCCACCGAGGCGGACGCCCGAAAGGACGTCGTTCACGCCGAGGGCGGTGACCGCGACGTCGAACGTCTCCGATTCGAGGCGCTCGAGATGTCGAAGCGTCCCGGCCGTGGTCGCACCGGTCCGGGCCTCGAGCCGCCACGCCACCGCATGGTTTTCGGACAGGCTTCCGACCACTCTGCCGAGAAGCGCCTCCTCCTGATGCTCCGCGCCCACTCCGGCTCCGGACGAGTCCCCCACCATGAGCAGCCGGAGAGGTTTCGCCACCGATGGATCGGTGATGCCTCGCCGGGCTCCCGGCGGCTCGGGCAACCTGTGTGTGCGCGCTCGGGCCCACCTGCCCTGGGCGAGCAGGACGGGCCCGAGGGCGATCGTCGCGAGTCGGTGTCCCACGGTCGCTCAGGCCGTGGAACGTCGGGACCGGACCAACGGCGACCGCATCACGCCTGCGGTCCGTCCCAGCCCTGTATGCCCATGCCCTCGAGCGATGCGCGGCGAACGGGGTCCGTCACGCGGTTCATCTCCCCGAGCCCGAAGTCGAGTCCGGCGATCGTCCGAATGGGGCGCTTGCCCTTCGGCGTGTCGATGAGGCGGGTGAAGATGTCGATGACGATGCTCGGGTCGGTGGGGGCCTCCCCATCGAGGAACAGTTGACCTGTGGTCTCACCAAAGCCGTCGAGGAACTCCGCCACGTGGCCGTATGCCGGCATGACGCCTTCACGCGAGCCGGGTTTGAGGTTGTCGAAGAAGTGGGTGCTGAACGGTCCGGGCTCCACGATCACCACGTCGATGCCGAGCGGAGCGAGTTCGTACCGCATGCCCTCGCTCATCCCCTCCAGGCCCCACTTGCTGGCGTGGTAGACGCCGAAGCCGGGGAAGGCGCCGCGGCCCGCGACCGAACTGATCTGGATGATCAGTCCGTCGCGCTGCTCGCGCATGCCGGGCAGCACAGCACTGGCGACACGGGCGGTGCCGACGATGTTCAGGTCCAGTTGCGCGAGGATCTCGGGCCCGGTGAACGACTCCACCGGCCCCGCGTAGCCATAGCCCGCGTTGTTGATCAGGACATCCACGCCATCCATCTGCGCGACGGCCGCCTCCACGCTCTCGTCGGAGGTGACGTCGAGTTCGTGCACCGAGATCGAGACCCCCTCGTTCTCTGCGAAGTCGCGAAGCTCCCGCGCCTTCGGAGCATTCCGGCCGTCGGAGGCACGCATCGTCGCGTACACGTGGTGACCCTTCTTCGCGAGGGCCTTTGCGGCATCGAGCCCGAAGCCGCTGCTGCATCCGGTGATCAGGACCTTCTTCGACATATGTATTCCGGTAAGGTGGAAGGGGACGTCAGTCGTCGAGTCTCGGCGGTTCGGGCACGAAGCCCGGGAAGGTGTGGCCGCCGATCGGGCACGGGTCGTGGTACTGGAAGTTCTGTCGGTACATCTGCTCGGGCGTGGGACGCGGGTAGATCCGATCCACCTCGAGGCCGCTCATCCCGTGGTTCGCGACGCGCTCGCGGGTCCGGTAGTTCACGAGCGAGGCATCGTCGGTGCACTCCATCGCCTGCATCATCCCGTTGTCCTCGTGGAGCAGCAGGTGGCAGTGGTGCACCCACACGCCGGTGTAGTCGTCGAAGCGGGTACGGAAGACCACCCGCCCACCGTCACGCGGCATCCAGACCGTGTCCATCCAGCGTGGCTCCGGCAGCACGTTGTGCAGCACGCCGTTCTCGTCCGGCACCTCGATCCTGAGTACCCACATCGGGTTGATGTGGATGTGGAAGGGGTGGTCGTTGCCCTTGTTCGTGATCTTGAACTCGGGGTCATCGTGGAAGCGCCGCTGGCCTTCGCCCCGGGTCATCGGATGGCCCTGGAAGTGCAGCACATGCTGCCCCGCCTGCGGATACCGCTCGAGGTCGGTGTGGCTCCAGAGTGTCTGCGACGTGTTGTACAGCACCCACTCCTCGGCGGTGTCCACCAGGACGCGTGACATCTTCGGGTCGTCGGGTCCGAACTTGTGCGGGGCCTCCGGTTCGCGTCCGTCCGACAGATCGAACTCCGTGTTGACGGCCATCGAGCGCGTTCTCGGCGGACAGATCAGCTCGATGCCGTCCTGCGTGGCCCATACCCGGTCCTTGAGATCCGGATTGTCGTCGCAGAAGCCCTCAGGCGGATAGATGAGCGGCCAGTCGGTACTGCCGGCCCCTGTGTAGGCGATCGTCCGGGTCCGCATCGACCGGGGTCGCACGCCGGTCCGGACGGCCTCCCCCATCGGCACGCGCAGTTCCTCGGCGCGGACCGGCTGGAAAAGTGGCGGCACGGGCGGGAGGTCGTCGGCGATCGTGGTCAGGTCGAAGTCCTCGCCCTCCACGGGCTCGCCCCTCACGTGTACGTACGCCAGCACCACACGCGCCGCCTGCCGGCGAATGACCGGGCCGGGGAACTGTCCCCCGATACCGGTCTGCATCGCCGACTGCCAGTGGTCGGTGTGGATGTCCGGCTCCATGGCGAAGACGGTGAAGATCTTTCCGGCCGCGTCCCGCGGCGCGCGGAAGAACACGTCCGCGCGGTTGGCGTTCGTGAGAAAGAGCTCGTTGGGCCGGACGTAGGCGTTCCGGATGGACTCTCCGTCCCGGTAGCAGTCCTCCATGGCCGCGTTCTGCGCCTCGAAGAAGCTCTCCCCGGGCCGCTGCTCGCGGTACGCCGGGTTCTGCGTGCCGGCGTTCTGCTTCGAGAGGTCGCGGACGACGTGGCGTACCTCCCCGTCCTGCTCGGCGACCAGCGTGATACCGTCGAAGGAGAGCTGTGCGAGGTCGGCCTTCATCCCCTCGAGCTCGCGGTAGCTGACGGGCACGAGGTTCCGTTCGACCTCCGCGTCCGGGTCGGGCTCCGCGCCCTCCGGGGGCTCGACGACGTCCACGCGATAGATCTGCGGCTGCGGCCCGCGCCCGACCACGTACTGCCCCTCCAGTACCATGAACCGCTTCGTCCCCGAGCCGTCCACGCTGCCATTCAGCACCCGCCACCGCTCGACGGCGCCCGGTCGCATCGCCATCACGGCCGCCGGCATCACGCCGTTGACCGCGTTGGCCGGCGGAAAGCGGAGGTTGTTGCGGTTGGGACCCGCGTCGAAGTCCGTGGACCCCAGGAAGACCCGCTGCAGCAGCACCAGCCGTTCGCGGTAGTCCCACGGGCCCGTCTTGTCCTCCGGGTTCGGCCACGGTTCACCGGTCATGCGGCGGTTCACCGCCTCGTCCACATCGCCTTCGACGATGAGGAAGCCGGCCATTCCACTTGCCACCTGATTGTGTGTCGCGCCGTGCGAGTGCGGGTGGTACCAGTGCGTGCCCGGAGGATGCGGCTGCGGTCCGTCCTCCCCGGGAATCGGCAGCTGGATGTCGTAGTCGAGCTCTCCCACGTGCTCGTGGAGGCCGAGCTCGGCCAGCTCCGGATCTCCCGAATTGCGCCGCGCCTCCCAGTCCGCCCTGGGGATGATGCGGAGCATCACGTTGTCCGAGTGCGACCCGTCCGGATTGCGCTCGGGCCGGACGTGGAGCCCGTGGGTGTGGAGGTTCGTCGTGTGCGTTCGGGAGGGACCGTTCATGTGGCCCTTGATCGCCCACCCCGGATACACCTCCTCCGCCAGCACCGCCTGGACTTCCTCCGGATAGAAGAAGGTGTTGCAGGGGATGGGACCTCCGCCCGGCCCCGGGATCGCGTCCGGCCCGACAACGTCGCAGATCCTCTGGACGGTGTCGATCGGCATCTCGAGCGGATCCGGCCCGGCGCCGACCGGCGTCTGGTGCTCGTTCAGGGGGAGCATGTTGCGGACCTTGAAGCGCACGTTCCCGTCGCCCTTCACGCGGACGGTCGGCCCCATCGGCATCCCGTTGAAGCTGAACAGCGACGGCGCCGGATTGCCCGGGCTCGGCGACCGGCCCGGGTTCTGGTTGCGGACCACGTTCAGCTCGAGGGAGGCACCCTCCCACTCCTCCGGCCGCCACGTCCACGGCTCCAGCCATGTCTCGGGCACCTCGGGCGGATGGACGAGGTCGGAGATGTCGGGGGGCGGAGGCGATCCCTGCCCGGGACCCTGGCCCGGCCCGGCGGGTGCGGGCCCACCCGCGCCGCCGACCTGAGAGCCGCCCGTCGTCGTGCATCCCGATGCGACGAGGATCGTCCCCATCGCGCCCAGCTTGAGGAACTCGCGGCGGTCCACGCCGTCGTTCACGTGTCGCCTGTCGTCTCGGTCGTCTGCCATCAGTCCCTGTGGGTACGTCTAAGAGTCGTCGTGCGGGTGCGCGTCGTCGTCCGTCCGCGCGGAGATGCCGTGCGGATGCGTGGTGTCAGCGGCCGAAGAGCACCGCGTGCGGCATCGCCATCCCGCCTTCACCGTGCGGCCACAAGGCGCGGTTCATGTCGAGGATGCCGCCGTCGGCAAAGCCCGGATCGAGCGACAGGGCGCCGGTCGCCGGGTCAAGCACGTACATGCGGACCTGCATGCCGGCCTCGCCGATCCCGGTCATCGCGACACGGTTCGACACCGGGTCGCCCTGCGCCCAGTGCGGACCGAAGTCGACCTCGGGGGTCATGCGCGCCATCTCGACCGGTGCCATCGGATCCGAGACATCCAGCGTCACGACCTGGTTCGTGAACATCAGGGGCATGACCCAGATGTCTCCCATGACGGTCGGCACCGCGCACCCGATCTCGTTCTCCCAGTTGAGCACCGGGTGGACCGCCGGCTCCTCGCCCTCGAGTCCGGTGATGTGGTAGAACCCGCAGGTGAGCGTATTGAGGAACGCCGATCCGTCTGCGAGACGTCGGACCTCGAAGGGGCGATCGTGGCCCGCGAGCTGGTCCGGAGTGCATTCCTGCCCCTCGAGCAGCGCTGCCTCGATCGAGCACTCGATCTCGTTCGCGGCGGGGTAGTGATCGAAGGGTACGGTGGCGAGCAGCTCGAGGTCCGAGCCCCGCCACACCTGGATGACGTCCTCCGAGTACTCGGGGAGCATTGCGCTGCTCGTGGTGATCACCCGATCCTGCTCGGGGAAGACCTCGACCGCGTACGGTCGGATCGGTCGGCCGTCCCATCCGGGCGCCTCGGCGGAGGCGACGGCGACGAAGTTGCCATCGCCGTCGAACTTGGCGAGCCCGCCTACGTTGCCGGCGCGGGTGCTGTCCCCGGTCTGCGCGGTCGCGAAGATGTACCCGTCCGGGCCACGGGCGAAGCTGTGGAGGTAGCGGTACCCGTCGATCGGGTCGAGCGGGCGATCGAGCGCCGGTGCCGCCGGGTCGGTGATGTCGAAGAGAAAGGTGCGGTCCGCGGAGAATCCGTTCGCGAACAGAACGCCGCCCGCCGGTGCGACGGGCTCCGCGTGGTGCGGGTTGTTCCCCGTGGACCCCACGGGCGCCGAGGACACGATGTCGCCGTACGTCGGGCTGTCCGGATCCGCGTCCACCACGGCCAGGAAGTCCGAGCCGCCGTCCGCCGGGTCCATGTCGCCGGCCCAGACGTACATGAACGGACTCGGGCTGTCGGGAGCAGTCTGCTCGCCGTCGTTCGTGCCGCTCGATGCGGACTCGGAGGACTCCGGGGCGCAGCCCGCGAGGAGTGCGAAGACCGTGAGGACGGATACCGTGGGACGGAGGTTCAAGCCGAACACCTTGCAGAGTTGTGAGGGAAGTCCGGCAATCTGCGGCCCGGCGCCCGGGAGCGCCATGAAATTCCGCGCCGGGGCGGCGTCAGGTGGGTTCGGCCTGGACGATCTGCCAGACATATACGGAGGCCAGGCACAGCCAGACCGCGACGGGGGCGAGGAGCCCGGTCGCGGCGGGTGAGGCGCGACGAACGACGAACAGCAGCGGGATGAGCACGGCGAGGGTCACGAGGCCGCCGATGAGTCCGATCATCTCGCGTTCTCCCGATCCGCCCGCGATCGACGTGTAGATGGGGTGTGCCCAGCACAGCGCGATGAACCCCACGACGAGCCAGCCGTGGAGGGTGGCGTTCGGGTGGCCCGATCGAAACAGCAGCGCCGCCGCTGCCACCATGCACACGCTCAGGACCATCCACACCGGCCCCGCGGCCATCGGCACCCATCCCATCGAGATGCCGAAGATGCGTGGTGTCACGGAGGACCGTCCGGGTGTTCCCGGCAGGCGGGGGGCTGCTCCCGGGACCAGGCGAGCGAGGCGATGCGCCATCCCGCCTCGCCGGTGTATGCGAGCGTGAACACGTCCACGCCGCAGTGCGACCATGCGCCGTCGAGGTAGAAGTCGTACGGATACCAGACGCTCGCGATGGTCCCCGACACCCGGATCTCCGGGTCGAATCCTCGCTCGACGATGTCGCCCCCGGGTGGGCGTGCCAGCCACGCATCGCGGGTGATGAGATCGACACTCGCGGTACTGGTGCTCACCGAGATGGCCCCGTCGATCATCAGGTCCGCCAGGGCCTCCCAGTCCTCGGCCGAGATCGCCTCGAGCGCCGCGTCGGCAACGGCCAGCACCGCGGGCGCCTCCGGATCCAGATCCGCCTGTGCTTCGGGAGCCGACTCGGCGGTACAGGCCGCGATCGCGAGCAGCACGGTCGCGGCCAGAGCGGACCCGGCCCCCTTCCTGAGCACCGTCACCCCTCCCTCCGTACGCTCACCCACCGCGAAGCTCCTCGACCGCCGCGACCATGGCCTGGCCCAGCGTGTGGTGGTACGTGGCGTCCAGCATGTTCTCGCGGTCCCCCGGGTTCGTGAGGTGGGCGAGCTCGATCATGGTGGTCGGTACGGACGCCGATTGCAGGAACGGCCAGGGACGTGGATCCACGAGCACGGGAGAGCCGAGCGCACGCAGCGCGTCCGCCGCCGCAGTGGAGAGAGTCGTCGAGGGGCCGTTGGTCTCGTCGAAGTAGATCTCCGCGCCCCGATCGTCGGGGTCCTCCGACTGCATGGCGTGCAGCATGATCAGTGCGACGGCCCCGGCTTCCTCCGCCTGCCCACGCCGATCATCCCACTCGACCGCGACGTCCCGGGTGCGCGTGAAGTGCACGTCGTAGCCGGCGGCCACGAACTCGGCACCCATGGCGAAGGCCACGCGCAGGATGAGATCCTTCTCGACGATGTCGCCCGCGACCACGCCGTCCTCGGCTCCCCCGTGGCCGGGGTCGATCACGACGAGTGGCCGATCCTGCGCGGTGAGCGGGGCCGTGACCAGTAGAGCGGTGGCGACGGCTGCGAGGAGGGAGGTCGGGCGTCTGGAGAATGTCGGAACGTGCATGGCCGGATCGTCGGAGGAGGGCTGGGTCGAAGATGCGACCCAGCCGATCCCCGCGCGAGGCCTCTTCCGTCGAGCGTCAGTCCCGGGCCGTACGGTTCCAGAGCTCGCCCAGGACATGCCCCGCCGCGAACAGCACCACGTCCGCCACGGCGTTGGCGAGTGTCTCCGGACCGGCCGTCTCGAACAGCTTCTGTCCGAACTCCCGTCGTTCGAGGTCCTGCTCGACCAGTTCATACGCGATCGCCGCGCTGACCGCGGGGGCACGGTCGATGTCGGCGAGCCCGGTCGCGAGACCCGTCGCGAAATGGACCAGGGACCACGGATCCAGAACGGCCTTGTTCTGATGGGCCTTCTCGGTCGCGACGAGCCTCATGTTCCTCTCCGGGTCAGGGGATCCGCACGAAACGCACGTCCCGCGTGCGGGCGTTGGACGCGTAGAATCCGACGACCTGTCCGTTGCGGTCCCGTTCGAACTCCAGCGAGATGTTGCTGGCCGAGGTGAATGTACCGGGTTCTCCGGGTTGCAGCGGCACGTCCCCCATCCTCAGCTGATGCATGACGAGGCGTGGCTCCTCCTCGCCCTCGTCCCCCTCTTCGATCTCGACGGACAGCGTGTAGAAGGTCTCGATCTCGTCCGAGTAGTATCGACCCTCGAAGTCGGCGAGCTCCTCGGCCGTCGGGGCCCACGGACCGTCGCCTTCACCCTCGTCGTCGGCCACGCGCGTCGCCGGCACCTCCTGGCCACCCTGGAAGAGCGTGAATCCGGGAGCCGGGTCACCCTCGTCGAAGACGATCCGCGCCTGCACCGATACGAGTTCGAAGGCGTCGGGTGCGACCGGCCGCATCTCGACGGGGGGCTGGTTGGTGAGCTGTGTGAAGTACTGGTCGCCGTCGCGCCAGAATCGCGCCCGTACCTGGGGTGCGGGATCGAGCGTGTAGGTGCCCGAGACCCGCTCGAAGTCGGCGGCATCGTAGGACGCGGGGTCGAAATCCTCGTCCGCCACGGGCACATCCTCGGGCTCCATGTCGTCGTCGAAGAAAGCGGCGCCCAGCTCCATCGCGGTCTGCTGGCTGTTGAAGTTCGCGGCGTTGCCCTGGGTGGTGAGGCCGGCGCCGATCTCCGGGTACAGGATGAACATCGAGCGGTGCGAGATGTCGGCCCCACCGTGGTGCACGCGCTTCAGACCCCGCTGCTCGTCGATGAAGAGGCCGTACCCGTAGCCCGCGCCCTCGCCGTCGTTCAGCGTGAACTCCGTCATCATCGCCTCGACCATCTCCGGCGTGCCCACGACGGGATCCAGGAGGTTCATGCCCCACTTCTCGAGGTCCGCGACGGACGCATAGATCCCGCCGGCTCCGACGGAGCTGCCGAGGTCTCCCGTCTCCGTCCAGCCTCCCTCGGTCCGGGCGTATCCCTCGGTCCGCCCCTCGATGACGTCGGTGTTCTCCATGCGGACGACGCTGTGCTCCATGCCGAGCGGCTCGAAGACGTTCACGCGCATGTACTCGTCGAAGGGCAGGCCGGAGGTCTTCTCGACGATCTGGGCGGCGAGCGAGAAGGCGGTGTTGTTGTAGTTGAACTCCGCCCCCGGCTCGTTCTGGAGCGCGGGCTGGCGCTCGACGGCCCGGAGCACGTCCTCCCGATCGAAGGCGCGGGCATCGACGCCGGCCATCACGTACAGGTTGTAGAACTCACGCAGACCGGACGTGTGGGTCAGCAGATTCCGGATCGTGACCTGCTCGGTGAACTCCGGAAACTCCGGGAAGTACTCGCGGATGTCGTCGTCGAGCGAGAGGTTGCCGCGATCCTGCTCGAGCAGGACCGCGAAGGCGGTGAACTGCTTCGAGGTCGAGCCGATGTTCGTCGGCGCGTCGACGTCGAACGGGATGTCGTGCGAGAGGTCCGCGTAGCCGTAGCCCTTCGAGAACACGGTCTCGCCGTCCCTCCAGACGCGGATCGCGCCGCCCGGCTCACCCGGTCGGTCGAAGGGGAACATCGTCTGCTCCGCGAGCCGCTCCGGGTCGTCCGAGAAGGGTTCGAGCATGAGAACGCGGAGCTCGAATTCGCCGGCCCCGTCTTCCTCGGCCGCGGTCACCTCGAGCGTCCACGAACCCGTCGTGGCCACCGGTCCTCCGAAGAACTCGACGCCACGGTCCGTGCGGTCCGAGGTCGCGATGGCCCGGCCCTCGTCGTCCACGAGCCGGATCCGTACGTCCACCGAAATCTGGTCGATCTCCCCGTACGCGAAATACTCCTCCTCGTTCTCGAAGGTGAAGCGCGCCGTGTCGCCGACAGCGAGCGAGCCGTCGAGGACGTCGCCCGCCTCGATGGGCGTCTGCCCCTCGAGCGGGACCGCGAGTGTGAGCAGCACGAGAGGAAGGGTGGTGCGGAGCGTACGGCGAAGGTCGTGCATGAGAACTCGTCTCCGGAGATCGCGGATTCGTCGTGTGGGCCTGTGGCCTCTCCACCGGATACGAACGTGGGGCACGCGGGTTTCAATCGCATCTCCCGACCGTGTCAGGAAGACTGCCCTCCCGCGATCCTCCACCCGTCCGCGGTGCGCTCGAGGACGAAGGTGATGAGCCCCGAGAATCGGATGTCGCCGTCTCCGACGATCGTCTCGAACGTCGTCCAGGCCCGGGCCGCTCCCTCGCCGAGCGGCACGACTCGGATCGAATCCAGCGTGGTCCGGATCGACTGGTCGGGCGGGAACGTGCGCAGACCGGCGACGATCTCGTCGGCGCTGCGGTAGCGGGCTTCCCCCTGCTCGAACCAGACGAACCGACCGTCGTCGAGAATCAGGTCCCGGATGGCGGTCGAGTCCCGCACCTCGGTGGCTGCGTTGTAGCGCTGGATGACGGCGCGGACCTCGGCCATCTCGGCCTCGGCGCCTGCGGCGGCACGTGCGGCCGGTTCGTCGCCCCCGCCCTCGCCCGGACGCGGTGCGACATCACACCCTGCCATGCTCGCCGTCACCAGAGCCGCGAGGCCGAGGCTGCGCAGATGCACCGGACTCGCTCGGCCGCTCGTGCGTGCCTTCGGCATCAGTTGCCCGCCCGCAGCTCCCGGATCGCGTCCACGGTGAGGTCCGTCCGGAAGGCGATGACCTTCCGGCCCAGTTCCTGCGCCCACGCGAGGTCCGAGATGTCGATGCCGTTGATCGAGGCGAGGTCGGCGTCGAGACGCTGCTCGTACCGGATCACCTCGGGGTCGTGGACGGACAGAATCGAGGTGATCGACAGCTCGTCGTGGATCCCGTCCGATCCCCGGCTCGCCTCGTACTCCATCTGCTCGGGGATGCCGAGCTCCTCCTGGATGTACTGCCGAACCTGAACGTGGTTGTAGAACTCCGGTACGTGGTGGAAGACCGCGGGAATCCCCTGGTACTTCGCGTTCAGGGCGTCCGCGGCGGCCTGCTGGCCGCGCTGATTCCCGCCGCTGTCCCCGAGGTAGTAGATCTCGGTGAAGCCCATGCTGCGCAGGCTGTCACCGATGTCGGTCAGCCATGCGATGTAGGTCTCCTGCGAAACCATCGGCCCGGTGGTGCCCACACGCACGTCGCGGTCGGGGCGCCCGGGTTCGATGGTCACGACCGGCGCCACCAGGGCGTCACCGAGCTCCCGTGCGATCGCCTCCCCCATCACGATGTTCGAGTAGTTGTGCTTGCCACCCGCCAGATAGGGGCCGTTCGATTCGACGCCACCCGTGAGGACGAGCGCCGTCGTCATCCCGGACTCGATCGCGTCGCGCACCTCCATCCAGGTGAGTTCCTCCAGCCACACGCTGTCGAGTGCGTCGACCGGGGTGGGGGCGTCGGGCTCCTGGGCATCCAGGGCGAACGCGGGAAGGAGGGCGAGTAGCACCCCGGTCGTGGCGGCGAGGCGGGTGAAGGTCATGACGGGCTCCGGGTGGGCTTCAGCGGGATGCGGGTGCGAACGGAGGCCGGCGTCGATGCGCGGACCGCCGCTGCGTCCGGGGCTCAGAATTCGACCTGAAGCCGATTCGCGCCAGCTTCGCGTCCTAGTCGGTCGAGGTCGGATCGGCGGAGGTGGTGCCCAGCGCGTCCAGCACGAACCGCTTCACTTCCTCCAGATCCGACGTATCGCGGACCGTCCGGGGCACGCTCAGGATGTCCGAGCGCCGATGGACGAACGCGATCGTGGGGCGACCGTAGCGCACCGCGAGGTGCAGTTCGCTCGAGGTCCCGTCGCTCCCGGGCAGCGCCACGACCACGTCGGACGAGAGCACGTTGATGTGATTGCGCGACCGGTCCTCGGTGCCGAACGGACCGCTGAGGGGCAGGTGCGTCCGAATCGGGATCTCGATCCAGGGGTTCGGATATCCCGGACGGGTGGCACCGGGGTCGTCGTCGGTGGCGGGGCAGACGCCGATCACGAACCCGCGCCGATCCTCGACCGAGGCGAACGCCCGGCTCACGGCGGTCATCGTGGCGCGGCCCGCACCGGTGAGGAGGTGCACGTCCTGCGTCGCAAGCCACCTGCCGAGTGGGACGGCGAGCTCCTCGTGGGGAAAGCTGCCCGACCCCATCACACCGACGATCGGCAGGCGTGGCACGTGTCCGTTCATCGCCCCCAGCCCCCGCCACCGAACCACTGGACCGCGACGAAGGCGGCCCGACGCCGCAGCTTCGAGACACCCTGCTCGCGCATGATCCGGGCGAAGAGCCGGTCCGCGTCCCGACGGCTCCAGGGGGTGTCGATCATCTCCCACGCTCCGTCGTCGGTCCGACGACCGAGGGTCTCGACGCGTCCGGCGTGGCGGTAGAGCCAGTCGTGGAAGATCGAGGCGAGTCCCAGGTCGACCGGCCCCACGAACCACCACAGGAGGCGGGGCACACTCGCGAAGTCGTGCGTGAAGTCCTCGGGAACCCGGAGAGACAGCGTCTCGTGGTCATCCGCCGCATGGCACCACGTGTAGCGGGCATCCTCCGTCAGCCGGAAGCACCGATTGCCCGCGAGCAGCCGCATGGCCGGCGAGCTGATGACGCTCTCGCCACCCGGACATCGAGGCTCGGGCACGTCGGCCCCCGCGGACTCCCCGGTCACGCGCCTTTCCGCCTCGCCCGTCAGTCTCGACGACGACACTGGCCCTGGGTGAGGTGCGCGGTCCAGCCGGGTTCGCCCGCTTCGAGCCCGAGCGACTCCGCCACCGCACCCGCGATGTCCTGTGGCGACCGGGGAAGCATCAACCACTCGAGTTCGAACACTCCGCCGAAGTCGAGGGGCAGGTCGGACACGATCAGGACGTAGTAGGAACAGGGCGGAGGATAGGTGAGGTCCTGCACGATGTACGGGGCGTACGGGCGTTCGAGGGCGTGCCGCCCCGCGTCCAACCGCTGCATCGGCACCTGGAACGGGTCCGGCACGGAGTCCGGGTGGGGCCAGGGGTGTCGGGAGCGGAACTCGACGATCCGGTCGTTCACGATGTCCACCTGCGCCCCGTAGATCCGTTCGAGTCGCGAGATGGGCACCAGCGGGTACTGCATCGAGAGATTCGCGTCGATCGAGAAGAGCGCGACGTAGGAGGGCTCGGGCAACTCGATCTCGACGGGCCATACCACGCGCCGGCTGAAGTCCACGATCCGCGGGCCGGGCTCCGGCCCCGGGTTCAGCACCATGGGCTGGGAGCTGCACGCGAGCGTCGTGGTGATCAGGAGTGCTGCGGCGATCCGGGCGGGAGTCATCATGTTCAGCCTGCGCCTCCGGTGTAGCCGCGGGCGCGGTCGTAGTGTGCGCGCTGCTCTTCGGTGAGGATGGGGCGAACGGCCAGATGCGCCAGAAGATGGACGGCGCGCAGGTCCCCTCGGGCCCGAGCGATCTCGCCCACGAGGGAGGCGAGCGTCGCGGGGTCGATCGTCTCGTCGGCGAACGCCGTGTCGAGGGCCCGCTCGGCCTCGACGATTTCAGCCCCGAGCCTGCGCGCCTCTGTCTGCATCCGGTCGAAGATCTCCTGAACGTCGGAGCGCTGTTCGTCGCCGAGTTCGAGCATGTCGGCCATGTCCAGTACGTGGCGGGGGCCGGGATACCCGTTGAGTTCCGCGGCCAGCGCCATCTGCATGCCCATTCCGGCCGTCAGCCCCTCGACGTCTTCCGCCGACAGCGCCTTGATCTCGCGATCGAGCAGGTCCGAGTAGGGCGAGGTGTGCGCACCGTGCTGGTGCGCCTGAGCCGAGAGCGGTGCGGCAGGGAGGCCGAGGGCGCAGAGAAGGGCGACGGCGAGTCCGACCGGGACGGCCCCGGGACGGGCGACGGGGGTGGGGTGACGAGACATCATGCGGCGCTCGTGTGGGTGGTCGGGTTCGTCGACCGCTCAGTTCATGGAGGGGTCGAAGGGCATGCGTGCAATATGGTGGTACTCGGGTCCTTTCCGCCTCAGCACGCGGCTCCAGAGCGTCTCCGGATCGTCGTCGAAGACATCCTCCGGCCGTGCCGGCTCGATGATCCACGAGTCCTGCTCGAGTTCGGCCTCGAGCTGTCCGGGCGCCCAGCCGCTGTAGCCGGAGTAGACCCGGGCCTGGACGACCTTCCAGGCCAGATCCGCCGCGACTTCGCCGGTCAGGAACCCGATCCGCCCGATCACCGGGACGTCGGGGAGGTGCGGTTCGGCGAGTTCCGCGAGGAGTACCGGCGTCTCGGGTTCCACCGGCCCCCCTTCGTAGAGCACCTCGTCGTCGGGCACGAGAGGCGCGAGCGGCGGTACCGCCTCGTCGACCGCCACATCGAGTGGGCGGTTGATCACGACGCCGACGGCGCCGTCGGAGTCGTGCTGGCCCACGAGCACCACCGTGTGCCTGAAGTTCGGGTCGAACAGTCCTCCGCTCGAGATCAGGAGGTGGCCCTTCAGAGTGTCCATGACGTGTGGTTCGGGAGTCGGCCGCTCGGAAACGTCGCTCGTCCCCATGAGAATGCGGGTTCGGGCGTACGGATGCACGTACGACCGCTCCAGGACCCGGCTACATCCCGGAAAGACCCAGCGCCGCTTCCCCCCCGCTCTCCTTCCAGGCATCGAACCGCATGCGCAGCGTCTCCACCGGATTCGGGCTCTCGGTCGTCTCGATGTTCTCGTCGTCGACATCGATCCACATCGAGTAGTCGCCGTCCGAGTGCCCCTCGCCGATCGAGTCCTCCGGCTTCGCGGCGGCGATGTAGGCCACGTGCGCCGTGCGGTGCCGGCAGTCCATCTCCGTCTCGGGGACCGGCTGGGTCCGGCACGAGCACCGGCTGTCCCCGCCGGCGTGATCGGCCGCTTCCATGCCCGCCATCACGCGGTCGAGCACGGTGCCCTGCGCGGCCATGAAGGCCTCGACCGCCTGGAGCACGACCATGTCGCTTTCGAGGATGTTGCCCTGGACCGCGTAGTAGATGCCTTCCCCGGTGACTTCACCCTGCAGTCCGAGCGAGGCGTAGCCGTTGCTCGCCCCGCTGAAGCCGGCCGCCCGGCCCTGCAGGTCGACGATCCCGAACTGCCGGCTCTCGAACCGCGGGTCCTCGGAGAGCATCCGGATGATCTCGTCGGGATCGGTGCGCTGACGCATCTGCTCGAAGATCAGCATCTGATTCGCACCGGTGCCGTCCACGCCCGCCTGGGCCGCCGCGACGCCGACACCCGGGACGACCACCGCCTGGATGCCCTTCAGCCCGCCACGACTTCTCAGCCCTTCCGCGCTGACGCATGTGGCGGACGCGATCACGACGAGGCCCGTCCGCGTGTCGACGGCGATGATCGACCACGTGGCGGAGAGGGGAGCGGCGATGAAGAGGAGCACGGTCGCGCCGAGGATGGCGAGCGTGTGTCGGGTCGCACGGATCATTCGGGGTCTCCTGAATGCGGTGGATACAGGATGGCAAGGTGGATTGCCGCGAATCGATGAACAAGAAGCGCTGTTCGGAACTCGCGACTCTCGAGGGTGACCGGGCGGGTTTCTACGCCGCTGGCCTCGACGTGCTGACGGGGGGAGCCGTGTCTCCGGCGCGAACGGACGACGAAGGGGACTGTGCCGACGTAAACGATTTCACGACTTGGGTTTATGGGCCTGGCGGGGAGATAGGGCGCCGGCGCGTGGGAATTACGGCCTCACCGGCCGTTGTGATTATAAACCTAAGTCGTGAAACACTTTACGTGCCTGAACGCTGGCTTTGTCTGGTCCGGAGTACGTCCGCCTCGTATGCGGCGGGCGCGGTAGCGGTACGTCCGACAGGTCGGACATCATGTCCCCTCGGACGCACCGTTCCGTTCCTCCCGGCTTGGAAAGACATGGTCCCGACCATCCCGACCATCCCGCCACGGCTCATCGCCTCGGTCGACACCAGGCTCGCGGCCACATCGGCGTCCCCTGGAGCGCGAGTCGTTTCGTCCACTCGAATCGGGGGTGGAGACATCAACGAGGCTGCCGCGCTGACGACCTCTTCCGGCGAGCGGCTCTTTCTCAAGTGGAATGCCGATGCACCTGCCGGGATGTTCGCGGCCGAGGCGGACGGGCTCGAGGCACTCGGGGCGGCAGCCGGACCGGATCTGGTGGTTCCGGCCGTCATCGCGACGGGTTCATCCGCGGATGGCGCGTGGCTGCTGATGGACTTCGTGGGTCGGGACGGGTCGTCGAGCGACCGGTCGCGGGGTGACCAGTGGGCGGAACGCCTCGGACGCGGCCTCGCCGCGCTGCACGCCGCGGAGATCGGTGACGACGAGTCTCCCTCTTTCGGGTTCTCCGACAGGTACGGGTGGCGACGCGACAATTTCATCGGGCGGCTCCCACAGCCGAACGGGTGGCATGACCAGTGGTCGACATTCTGGCGGGACCGGAGGATCGTGCCGCAGGTCCGGCATGCGGTGGATGCGGGACGCATCGACCGGGCGGAGCGAGAGGGCCTCGATCGCCTGATCGAGCGCATGGACGACGCTCTGGAAGGGGCCGGCGCGGACGGGCCGTCACTCCTTCACGGCGACCTCTGGGGCGGCAACACCATGGAAGCGGGGGACGGGCGTGCCGCCATCTACGATCCGGCGGTCTACCGGGGCCACCGCGAGGTCGACCTCGCCATGTCCGAACTGTTCGGGTTCCCGGACCGGTTCATGCCGGCGTATCGGGAGGCCTCGCCGGTGGACGAGCTGTACGACGTGCGCCGCCGCGACCTCTACCAGCTGTACTATCTGCTGGTGCACGTGAACCTGTTCGGACGGAGCTACGTGGACGGAACGATGGCGGCGACCCGACGCGTTCTGGCCACCCTCTAGATGCCAGGAACCGAGGTCAGACCTCGGTTCCGGCGGTCACGAGGCAGTCGCCCGGTCGTACGCCGGCTGAAGCGGCATCGACCGGAGCCGCGTGCCCGTGAGGCGTGCCACCGCATTCGCGATCGCCGCACCGATCGGCCCGAGCGGGGGCTCTCCGACCGCCCCCGGCTCCTCCGCATTCTCGAGGATCACCACGTCGATCTCCCGCGGGGCGTCCTTCATCGTGGCCATTCGGTACGGACCGTAGATCGTCGGCGAGAGCACGCCGTCCTGAAGGGTCATC
>DATFJS010000471.1:0-10632 GCA_035269045.1 Longimicrobiales bacterium
ATTCGTGTTCTCTGGTCCACCCTTCATCCTGCGACGCCCCTTGTGACGAACCGACCCGAGAGATTTCTCACGGAGGACGAAGCGCGCGCCCTGTGGGAGCGTGCGGCGCGGCTCCAGGCGGAGGCGGCGACCCGCCACCTGCCGGTGCCCGCGGACGACCACGAGGAGGATGTCGAGCCGGAGGGCGGACTCTCCCTGGACGTCGTCCGTCGCGCGGCGGTCGAGGCGGGGATCGACCCCGCCTTCGTGGACGATGCCCTCGTCGAGCTCGACGAATCGGGTCCGACCCGGCGGGTGGACCGGCGCGCCGAGCAGTACCTGGACGACGACGTCTCGGCGTCCCGAATCGCGCGCGTGATCGGCGCCTCGGTGGACGACACCTACCTCGCCCTCCAGAGGGTTCTCCCGCGGGCGCCGTACGGACTGACGCTCAAACGCGTGGATGGGCCCGACCCTCGAAGGGGCGGCGTCCTGATCTTCGAGGTTCCCTACTCTGCCGCCGCCGCCAGCGGCCTGCAGATGTCCGGTCCGATCGTGGACATCCGGCACTATGCCGACTTCCGTGAGCTCCGGATCCGGATGAGACCCCTGGAGCCCGGTGCGGACGGCGAGCCGCGCACCGAGGTCGAGGTCATCGCCTCCCGCGTGCACGCGAAGCGGATCAACTACTGGGCGGGCGCGACGTTCGGGGGGTTCGCCGCCGCCGCCACGGGTGCTGCGGGAAGTCTCCTGACGGGTGGCCTGCTGGCGCTCGCCGGGCCGATCGAGGCCGTTGCGATGCTGGGCGTGGGCGGTCTCGCCGCGATCGGCGGCTGGCTCGGGACCGAGCGTGGCTGGCGCCGGGCGTACCGGTGGAGTCAGCGGAAGGGTGAGAGGGCCATCGAGGGCATGCTCGATGCCGTCGACCTCGACATCCGCACCGGCGGGGCCTTTTCGACCGGCCACCAGTCTCCCGCGAAGGGCGACGGCGGCGACGACCTCCTCGGTCTCTCGGGGCTGCTCGGCGGCTGAGCGCGATTTCCGCGGTCCGGCGCCCCCACTCGGCGGGCGGCCCCCGGGTCAGTCGGGCACCACCGTCCGCCACCCGTGCGGATCCTCGACCTCGCCCCGCACCAGCTGGAAGTAGCGCTCCTGAATGGCGAGGCTGACCGGTCCCGCCTTCCCCTCGCCGATCTCGATGCGGTCGACGCTGCGGATCGGCGTGACCTCGGTGGCCGTTCCGGTGAAGAACAGCTCGTCGGCGATGTAGAGCGACTCGCGCGGCACGTGCTGCTCGCGCACCTCGTAGCCGAGGTCGTGCGCGATCGTGACCACCGCGTCGCGGGTGATGCCCCGGAGTGACGACCCGTCGAGGAAGGGCGTGATGAGCAGGTCGTCACGCACCAGGAAGATGTTCTGCCCGCCGCCCTCGCTGATGAGGCCGGACGGAGAGACCGCGACGCCGGCCGCATAGCCGTTGGCGATCGCCTCCGACTTGATCAGCTGGGCGTTCAGATAGTTGCCCGCCGCCTTCGCCGCGACCGGGAAGGTGTTGGGGTGCGCGCGCATCCACGAGCTGGTGCAGATGTCCACGCCCTGCTGCAGCGCCTCGGGTCCGAGGTAGGTTCCCCAGGGCCAGCAGGCCACGTACGTCTCGATGGGGGAGGGACGCGCGTCGAGTCCGATGGCTCCGTAGCCGCGCAGCACCATCGGCCGGACGTAGCAGTCACGCAGGCCGTTCCTGGCCACGGTGTCCAGGCATGCCTGTTCGAGCTCCGCGCGGGTCCACTCGGGCTGCATTCGGTAGATCTTGCACGAGTCCAGCAGCCGCCGGATGTGCGCGTCGAGCCGGAAGATCGACGGCCCTTCCGGCGTCTCGTAGCAGCGGATCCCCTCGAACATCGACGTGCCGAACTGGACCGCCGTGGCGAGGAGGTGGACCTGAGCGTCTTCCCACGCCACGAAGTCGCCGTCTTTCCAGATCCAGTCGGACCCCTCGAGTGTGCCTGCCATGCGTTGGTTCTCCGTGTGATGAACTGCGGTGGGTGCGTGTGAGCGTCGGTGCGGGTCGTCAGAGCAGCGAGCGGATCCAGCCACCGTCCACCGCGATGGACTGTGCCGTGATGTAACTCGCGCGCTCCGAGGCCAGGAAGGCGGCCAGTGCCGCGAACTCCCGCGGCTCGCCGACCCGACCCGCGGGGACCTGCGAGGCCCAGCCGTCGAAGGCGTCCGCCGGTGTCCCGCCCTTCTGCTCGGCGATGTGACCGGCGAGCTCGTCGAGGCGCTCCGTGCGGGTGTAGCCGGGCATGAGGTTGTTGACCGTGATGCCGTCGGCCGCGACCTCGTTGGCCAGCGTGCGCGCGAATCCCGTCACCGCGGCCCGGAGACTGTTCGAGAGAAGCAGCCCGTCCACCGGCTGCTTCACGGCGATCGAGGTGACGTTGAGGATCCGGCCCCAGCCCCGCTCGCGCATGCCGGGGAGGACCCCCTTCGTGAGTCCGATGACGCTCTCGAGCGTGACCGCGGCGCCCGCCCGCCAGGCGTCCAGGCCGTGGTCTTCGAGTCCGCCGGGCGGTGGGCCGCCTCCATTCGTGACGAGTACGTCGACGCGGCCGAAGGTCTCGAGCGCGAACGCCACCAGCGCGTCGACGTCGTCCGCCTCCGCCACATCCGTCGGACGTGCGACGACCCGTCGGCCCGTCGCATTCTCGATCTCGGATCGGGCCGTCTCGAGCGGATCCGGCGAGCGGGCGCACATGACGAGGTCGCACCCCTCCCGGGCGAGCTCCTCGGCGATCGCGCGCCCCAGTCCCCGCGAGGAGGCCGCGACGAGGGCGACCTTCCCGTCCAGTCCGAGATCCATCAGTCGGTGCGGTGGAAGTACGAGTCGCGCCCCTCGAGCCAGTCGGCGCGCGGCGGGTCGAACACGTCGAGATCCAGCGTGTCCTCCAGCGCCACCGCCTCGTGGGGAAGGTTGGCGGGGATGTAGAGCACCTCGCCCGCGCGGACGGTCACCTCGTGCTCGAGGTTCTCACCGAGCTTGAAGTGCAGCGCACCCGAAAGGATGTACGTGATCTGCTCGTTCTCGTGCGCGTGCTTCGGAACGACGGCGCCCTCGTCGAGGAACACCTGCGCGATCATCATGCGCGGTCCGTGGACGAGCTTCCGACGGATCGAGTCGGTGACCTCCTCCCATTCCATGTCGTCCCAGACCCGGTACTGGAGGGCGTCCAGTCCGGAGTCCCCCGTGGCGTCGGATTGTGCCATCTTGTGCGGCCCCATGTTCGCGGATGAGTCGGGCGGGAGGCGATCGGCGTCCGCCGGGCGACTCCCGTGTCGAGAACCGCCAACCTGCGACACCGGCCGGGAACGGGCCAGCCCGCGTGCCGGATCCCGGGTCCCGGGTGGCTGTCCCGGCAGGTGTACCGGCAGGTGTATCGCCGTTGCCCGCCGGGCGCAGGCGCGGGCGCCCGGGGGACGGGGACCTTTCGCGGGCGTGAGGACTTCAAACAGGCGAGATCGTACCGGCGGGCGGAGCCGCCGTCGGGCCGCGACACAGGCCAGGACACAGGCCAGGACAGAGGAATGAACAAGACGGACAGGGAGTGGCGCGAGGAGCTCGACGACATGGCGTACCGTGTGCTGCGCAAGGCGGCCACGGAGCGCCCGTTCACGGGCGCGTACGTCGACGAGAAGCGCCCCGGCATGTACCGGTGCCGGGGCTGCGGCACCGAGCTCTTCACCGCCGACACGAAGTATGATTCCGGCTGCGGCTGGCCGTCGTTCTACGACGCGGTCGACTCCGACAACGTCCGCATGCTGCGCGACACCTCGCACGGGATGGTTCGGACCGAGGTCGTCTGTGCCACCTGCGACGGCCACCTGGGCCACATCTTCCCCGACGGTCCGCAGCCGACGGGACAGCGCTACTGCATCAACTCCGCCGCGCTCGCCTTCGATCCGGAGCAGGACGGGGACGGGGACGCGGATGCGGATGCGGATGAGGATGAGGATGCGGATGAGGGCTGACCGGGTGCGACGACGCGCATCCGGGGTCGCCGCCGTTCGCGGCGTGGTCGCCACTCTCGTGCTCACCCTCGGGGCGATCGGCTGTGCCTCCGCGCCCGCCGCGCCCCCCGATCCCGGCGAGCAGCGGGGTGGCCTTCCCATGCTCAGCGGCCAGGACGCCCTCCTGCTTCCGGTTCAGCGCCCCCAGGTGCCACGCGACGCGGCGGATCGCGAGCTGCAGTTCGCGCTGGAGAGCCGCGCGGGCGGGATCGGATGGGTGGCGCCGGAGGAACTGCGGCGTCTGATGGGTCGCTCGGTGATGGAGATCCCGATCGACCGTCTCCCGATCGACATGTTCTTCCAGTCCGAGGTGACCCGCGTGGGCGACCCGGTGTATGGAATGCTGCGACGGGCCGCCGCCCTCACCGACGCCACCGTGGCGCTCATCCCGCTCTCGGTCGTGCGCCGGCCGGCTGGTCCCGGCGTCGAGGCGGGGCTGGAAGCGATGGCCACGCTGCTCGACCTGCGCACCGGACGGGTTCTCTGGCTCGCCACGGTGGAGGCCGATGGAGATCCGGACGCACCCGTGACGCTCGCCCGGCTGATGGACAATCTGGCACGGGCTCTGCAACCGGCATCCGGAGGCGGCGGGATCGTCGCCTCCCCCGACACGAAGGACCACGACCGCAGCATGGACGACGCATGACCACCGCACGATCGCCGTACCAGCCCGCCGGACGCCTCCGTGCGCGGCTCACCCTCCTCGCGGGTCTCGCCGTGACGTTCGCGCTCGGCGCCTGTCAGGAGCCGGTGGACACGGCCCTCCCGACCGAGGCCGCTGCGGCGGAGTACTACACGAGCCCGTCGGTCCAGAGCGTCGAAATGAACGGCAACGTGGCGGTCGTCACCGTCGTTCAGCGCTCGGACGACCTGCGGCGCGGCGGGTCGCTCTGGGCGAAGATGGGTCCGTACATCCACATCTTCTCGCCCGCCACCGAGCAGCTGCTCCGGGACCACCCCGGTCTGGCCGGCGTCCGCGTCCGCACGGTCACCACGTCGGACACCGAGATCGCCTCGGTCCTGCTCGAGCGATCGACCCTCAACGACATCACGTGGAAGACCGCGCGGAACCACGTGGCCCATGCGCTCACCGACGAGGGCGCGGAGCAGGTCCGTTCGATCGAGCGCCTGGTGCAGTACGGCGAGCGCCGTACCTCCCACGAGTACAACTCGAACCTCGTTCGCCGCTGATTTCTCCGCCGACCGCGGTACCTGGTCGGCGTCCGATTTCCCCACGACATTCGAGGGGTAGCGGCGCGGCGCCGCTTCCCTCAAGATGCGGACGCGGTACGAGCCGAGGCCGCCGCAGTCCGAACAACTTCTTCACGCAGTCCCCGGATTCCCCCGCATGAGTGGTTTCGAAGGCGTCGATTTCTACGATCTCGACTCGAGCTTCTCGGAAGAGGAGCGCATGATCCGCGACACCGTCCGTCAGTGGGTGGAGGATCGCGTGATGCCCATCATCGGCGAGGCGTACATCGAGCGTCGCTTCCCCCGGGATCTCATTCCCGAGATGGGCGAACTCGGCATGTTCGGCGCGAACCTCCCCGAGGAGTACGGCTGCGCCGGTCTGAACAACGTCGCGTACGGCCTGATCATGCAGGAGCTCGAGCGCGCCGACTCCGGCATCCGCTCGTTCGCGTCGGTGCAGGGTGCGCTCGTGATGTACCCGATCTTCGCCTTCGGCTCGGAGGAGCACCGGCAGGAGTGGCTCCCGAAGCTGGCCACCGGCGAGAAGATCGGCTGCTTCGGGCTGACCGAGCCGGACTACGGGTCGAACCCCGGCGGCATGATCACGACCGCGAAGAAGACCGACGACGGGTGGCTGCTGAACGGCACCAAGATGTGGATCACGAACGGATCCATGGCCGATGTGGCCGTCGTCTGGGCGCAGACCGGTGAGATCGGGGACACGAAGTCGATTCGCGGCTTCGTCGTCCCGACCGACACGCCCGGATTCACGGCCACCGATCAGAAGGGCAAGCTGTCGCTGCTGGCCTCCGACACCTCCGAGCTGCACATGCAGGACGTCGAGGTGCCCGACTCCGCGCTGATGCCGGGCACGGACCGCGGACTCAAGCATCCCCTCCAGTGCCTCACGCAGGCTCGCTACGGGATCGCCTGGGGCGCGATCGGCGCCGCGATGGCATGCTTCGACGAGGCGCGCTCCTACGCGGGTGAGCGGGTGATGTTCGGGGGTCCGATCGCCGGAAAGCAGATCCAGCAGGTGCGGCTCGCGGAGATGCTCGTGAAGATCACGCAGGCGCAGCTGGTCGCCTACCAGCTCGGTCGACTCAAGGACGAGGGCACCATGACCCCCTTCCAGGTGTCGCTGGCCAAGCGGTCCAACGTGGACATGGCCTGCGAGTGCGCCCGGGAAGCCCGTCGCCTGCTCGGCGGCAACGGGATCCTCGTGGAGTACCACTCGATGCGTCACATGGCGAACCTCGAGTCGGTCTACACCTACGAGGGTACGCACGACATTCACGGCCTCATCCTCGGACAGGCGGTCACCGGGATCGCGGCGTACTGAGGAGGTTCCCTTGCGGCGGGAGATCAGCATGCGACTTCGAACGGCACTTTTCCTGTCGGCGCTCGTTCCGCTCGCGGCGTGCGGGACCGGCTATCCGGTCTACGACGTCCCCGGCGTCAGCTTCGCGCCGCCCGAGTCCGAGGGGCTCGAGGCGCTCCAGTTCATGCAGGGGTGCTGGCGGGGCAGCGAGGTGAACGGTCCGACGGTCGAGGAGCATTTCTCGATCGACGGCGCCGGGACCATGCTCGGCTGGTCGCGGACGTCCCGCGGTGGGCGCGTGGCTTCGTGGGAGTTTCAGCGCATCACCGACGAGGTGAGCGACGTCGTGCTGGAGGTCTGGCCGGGCGGTGAGATGTCGTCGGCCCGGTTCGTCCTCACCGACCTCGTCGAGGACACGCGCGCGGTGTTCGAGGATCCGGGTCACGACTTCCCGAAGCGCATCCGCTACCAGCGGATCCAGGACAACCTCCTTCAGATCACCGTGGACGGGGGTCCGTCGGGGGACGGCGACGTCGTGCAGCTCACCATGGCCCGGGTCGCCTGCAGCGGCGCCTGAGGATCGAGCGCGGCCCCGGTTGACCGATGGGCGGTGTTGGGTAGCTTTGAAGGCTCCCGATGGATTTCGGGTGCGACGCCCCGCTAGCTCAATTGGCAGAGCAAGCGACTCTTAATCGCTAGGTTCGGGGTTCGAGTCCCTGGCGGGGCACTGTGGACGGGGGTGGCGCAGTCGCGTCGCCCCCGTTCGCTTTTGGCGACCGCTCCACCCGACGTCGTCCCCGATCACCCCCGGATTCGCGCGTGCATCCCCCTCCGGACCCGGCTCCGAACGCAGGTCTCGATCCTGTGCGTGCCGACGTGCGTGCCGACGAGCGCGCCGACGTGCGCGCCGTGCTCATGCCCGCGCTGCGGTGGGACGGCTCGGGGTACCGGTCCGAGGGCACGTCGGAGGCACCTGTGGAACTCGCGGCCTCGGGCGTGGCCGGCTTCATCGTGTTCGGGGGCACCGCGGATGCGGTCGCCGAGCTGACACGCGAGCTGCGGCGGGCCGCGAACCGCCCGCTCCTCTTCGGGGCGGACCTCGAGCGCGGCGCCGGTCAGCAGTTCGACGGAGCCACCCCGCTGCCTCCCGCGGGCGCGCTCGGGTCGATCGACGACCCGGAGGTCACCCGCCGAGCCGGAGAGCTGACCGCGCGCGAGGCCCGGGCGCTCGGGATCGACATCGTCTTCGCCCCGGTCGCGGACGTGGCGTCGGTACCGGAGAACCCCATCGTGGGGCCGCGCGCGTTCGCGGCGCGGCCCGAGGCCGTGGCACGTCACGTCCGCGCCTGGGTCGAGGGGGCCCTCCGGGGCGGCGCCCTGCCGTGCGTGAAGCACTTCCCCGGTCACGGACGCACGATGGGGGACTCCCACGTGGGCGAGGTCGTCGTATCGGCCGACGCTGCCGAGGTACGGGCCGAGCTGGCACCGTTCCGCGCGGCCGTGGAGGGGGGGGTGCCGTTGGTGATGCCGGGGCATCTGAGCGTTCCCGCGCTCGATCCGACCGGTCGCATCGCGACCATGTCGGAGGCGATGCTGTCCGGCGTACTCCGTGACGAGCTCGGCTTCGGAGGGGTGATCGTGAGCGACGCGATGCTGATGGCGGGGGCCGGTGAACTGGCCACCACCTCGGTCGAGGCGGTGCGGTCCGGCATGGACCTGCTGATCTATCCGGAGTCGCTGGAGGTCGCGGTGACCGCGATCGCGCGAGCGTCCGAGCGGGATCCGGAGATGAAGGCGCGCCTCGCCGCGGCGGGGAGGCGAATCGGGCGGCTGGCTGAACGGGCCCGGGACGGGCGGGTCGCCGACCGGGAGAGTCGCGCCGCCGCGGCGTCCTCCGCCGTCTCGTCCGCCGCCGGCCCGTCCGGCGCCGTCCCGTCCGGCGTCGCGTCCGCCGCCGTGGGTCACGCCGACGATCGAGACCGGGCCCGCCGCTGGGCCCTCGCCGCGGTCGATCGTGTCCGCGGCAGCCTCGAGCCGCCGGGACCCGATGCGGCGCTGCGGGTCGTGGAGGTCGACGACGACTCCGGGGGTCCGTATCCGACGCCCTCGCGCGCGCCATTCCGCGACGCGTTGGCGCCGAGCGGGGAGCGGCATGCGGCTGAAGCCGGCGGGCCGCCCGGCCCGTCACGCACACCCGACGCGACCGTCGTCGCGCTCTGGGCCGACACCCGCGGGTGGAAGGGGCGCGCCGGGCTGTCCCGAAATGCCGTTCGCGAGATCGAGCGCGCGCTCGAAGCGTCCGCCGGTGCGTCCGCCGGTCCCGGGCAGCGCCCGACGCACGTGGTCGTGTTCGGTGGGCCCCGTGTGGTGGCGGACATTCCGGAGGGTCCGACCGTCTGGCTCGCCTGGGGCGGCGAGGCGCTGATGCAGCGCGCGGCGGCCGAGCGGCTTCGGGGGGATGCCGCGGGGGGTCGGGGTGTCCCGGCCGGGGGCTCCCCCACCGCGTCGCCCGCATGACCGGGCTCGACTGGGCGATCGTCGCGATCTACCTCGTCGGCACCCTCGCCGCCGGCCTCGCGCTGGCCCGGCGCGGCTCGGGTTCGATGGTCGACTTCTTCGTCGGCGGGCGCACGATGCCGTGGTGGCTCGCGGGCACCTCGATGGCCGCCACCACCTTCTCGATCGATACGCCTCTGTATGTCGCGGGCGTCGTGGGCACCCGGGGCATCGCCGGAAACTGGGAGTGGTGGAGCTTCGCGGTCGCGCATCTCCTGCTGCTCTACCTCTTCGCCCGGCTCTGGTCGCGGGCCGAGGTCGTGACCGACAACGAACTGAGCGAACTGCGATACGGGGGGCGCCCTGCGGCCGTCCTGCGCGGGGTGAAGGGGTTCCTGTACGCGATCGTGCTGGGCTCGATCGGGATCGGCCTCGCCATGCTCGCGATGGTGAAGGTGATCGAGGCGCTCGAGATCCTGCCCGGCCTCGGCATCGAGGCGGGGCCGTCCACCCGACTGTGGACGGTGGTGGTGGTCGCGGCGTTCGTGCTCCTCTACGCGGGGATCGCGGGGCTGTGGGGCGTCGTGGTGACCGACTTCATCCAGTTCTTCCTCGGTCTGCTCGGCGCCGTCCTCGTGGCGGTCGCCGCCGTCGCGCACCTGGGGGGACTCGGGGCGCTGGTGCGGGGGGTCGAGGCGGTGGAGGGGGTGGACCTGCTGGCCTTCACACCGTTCGCGCTGGACGGCTCGACGCTCTGGAGTTCGGTCGCGGGCATCTCGTCCACCACCTTCATGGCGTACGTCTTCGTGCAGTGGTGGGCGTTCCGCCGGTCGGACGGGGGAGGGGAGTTCGTCCAGCGGCTCGCGGCCGCGCGGTCCGAGGCGGACGCCGAGAAGGCGGCCTGGCTCTTCAACCTCCTGCACTACGTCCTCAGGACGTGGCCGTGGGTGATCGTGGCGCTCGCCGCGGTCGTCATCTATCCCGACCTCGCCGATCGCGAGCTCGGATATCCGCGGCTCATGCTCGACTTCCTGCCGGCCGGGCTGCTCGGGCTCGTGGTCGCGTCGCTGATCGCCGCCTTCATGAGCACGGTGAGCACGCTCATCAACTGGAGTGCCTCCTACCTCACCAGCGACGTGTACGTGCGATTCATGCGCCCGCAGGCATCGGGTCGGGAGCAGGTGCACGCCGGGCGCATCGCGTCGGTGATCGTGACCGTGCTCGGAGCGGCGGCGGCCTTCCAGGCGGAGAACGTCACGACGCTCTTCCGCCTGATCATCGCCGTGGGCACCGGCCCCGGTGCGGTACTCGTGCTCCGCTGGTTCTGGTGGCGCGTGAATGCCTGGACCGAACTGGCCGCAATGGTGGCGGGCTTCGCGATCGGGCTCTCCACCTCGGTCTTCCCGCTGCTCCAGATCGACGACTTCGGGCTGCGGATCAGCGTGACCGCCGCGCTCTCGGCCGTGGTGTGGATCCTCGTGATGTGGCTCACGCCCCCGGAGGACGAGACCACCCTGAATGCCTTCTACCGGCGCGTGCGGCCGGGCGGACCCGGCTGGGAGCGGCAGCGCCTCGCC
>DATFJS010000472.1:0-4025 GCA_035269045.1 Longimicrobiales bacterium
ACGGCAGCCGTCCGAGCCCGGAGAGCACGGTGCCGGTTCGCCCGTCGCCCGGAACCCGCAACGTCCGGACCAGAGACATCGAAATCCGTGCGGCGGAATCGATGTGCGAGAAGTCGGGCTCGAGCCGTGTGGAGAGTTCCGGGCCTGCGTCGAGGCCGAACGCGTCGATCGGGTTCCGCGTCGAATGGTAGCGCATGACAGACCGGGTCGGGCGAATGTCGGCGTCCGTCACATGCAGACTCCTGCACGTGCGGCCGCGAGGATCACCTCGAATGTGGCAGGGGGGCGTTACAAAGGCGTCAAACCTCTGCGAGTAAGCGCCCCGCGATGATTGACGACCCGCCGAAACCCCCGTGCCTACTGGCTTCAGGCCACCTTCCGCCCCACGATGCCCTCTCGGTACCCGTCCCCCGACTCGGAGCCCGCCGATGCCTCGATTCTGCGTAGTTCTCGACACGAACGTGTTCGTCGGGGCCGGATTCAACCCCGACAGCGCCTCGGCCGAACTGATCGCGTCGGTGCGGGACGGTACCCTCCGGATGCCGTGGAGCGAGGCCACCCGGGCCGAGACCCGGCGCATCCTCGAGAAGATCCCACCGCTCGCGTGGGACGATGTGGCCGACCTCTTTCTCGCCGACGCTCGGGTCGAGGTGACCGTCGACGAGGAGCGCTTCGCGGACGTGCCCGATGCGGAGGACCGGAAGTTCGCCGCGCTCGCGCTGGAGGCGGGTGCCATCCTCGTCTCGAGCGACCGTCACCTGCTGGATCATGTGGAGGGCGTCGAGGTCCGCCCGCCCGGGCGATGGTGGAGGGACGGACGCGACTGAGGGGTGCGCGGATCGGAGGACGCAGCGGCGTGGGAGTTACCCGCCCGTATCGGTCCGCTCGGCGAGTTCGCACAGACCCTCCGGCGGGAGCCCGTAGCTGGTCAGCGTGAGCCGGCCCCCCTCGATCGGCCCGGCGATCCACGCGCAGCGGCCGGCCAGCTCGTCGGCCACCTCCTCGGTCGCCACCACCTCGAGCGTCTCGCCCGTGGACCCACGGACGATCCGGACCTCGAGTCGCTCGGATTCCGGGGTCGCCCCCACCCGCCGCGCGAGCACCCGGCCGAGTACGGCGTGCATGCCGTCGACCGAGACGAGGTCGAGGCGAACGATGTCCTCGCGAACCTCGACGGGGCTCCCGGTGACGCAGAGCTCCACCGTCGTGCCACTCAGCGCGGGCAGCTCGCTCGCGTCCCAGGCGATCTCGAGGCGCGTCCCCACCGAGTCGACCAGCGCCAGCTCGGGGAAGGGATCCGCGCCCGACACCTCGAGCACGCCCGTGCGGCACTCCGCTCCGGCCACCGACGCCCGGTCAGAGCCCCGGCCCGCCGTGCATGCCGCGACCCCGACCGCGATCAGTGCGGCCGCCGTGACGAAGGCCCGGGACGTCCCGGCCCGGCGTGCGATCACTGCACGCGCAGCACCCACACCGAAAGCGTGCCCGGTGTGCTCGCGTCGACGCGTGACGTGAGGTGGATGCTGGTCGGCGCGAGTCCGCCGTCGGGCGTCCAGTACAGGTAGTAGTTGGACCCGGCGCGCACCGACCCGACACGGTCGACATCGGTCGCGCTCGACAGATTGGGCTGCAGCCGCGCCTGCCCCACGAACCGCGAGAAGACGTCGAAGATGTTCCAGGTCGTCATCATCGGCAGGTCACCGATGAGCCCGTCGCCCCAGAGCGTCATGTAGAACTCCGCCAGGTCCTCCTCGATGGGGCGGCCCGTCACGTCGCCGATGGCGTCGAAGCCTCCGAACGGCGACTGGGTGAGACGCTTCATCAACGCCGCCTCCCCGCCCGGATAGGTCGGTCCGAAGCGGTCGAGGATCGCGCGGAAGAAGAACGACGGAACGTCGTACGGCGCACGCGACTTCGCGAGACACGGCCCCGTGTTTCCCTGACTCTCGCGGCCGAGCCACGAGCACTCCTCCGGCGCCCGCGAGATCTGGGGGGAGTCGTTGCCCTGGTAGCCGAAGAAGAAGACCAGCCCGTTGGTCCACTCGTTGTACCACTGTCGACCCTCGTTCCACTCGTCGTATCCGAGCTCCTGCCCCTGCGCGTGCCCGAACAGCGGCAGGGCGACGATCTGTTCGGCGAAGGTCGCACCTCCCTCGATCTCCCACGTGGTCTTGGGGCCCGAGGTGCCGAAGATCTGCTGGCCCCGCTGGATGAGGTGGGTGATCTCGTGCGTGACCAGTTCGGGATACAGGTCGAGCACGAACTGCTTCGACCACTCCGGCCCGAACGTGCCTTCCGGGTCGGGCACGATGCCGTAGAAGATCTCGCCCGCGTTGCTGGTCGCGCACTGTGATCGGGGGAAGAGGTCGCCCGACCAGAAGTACCCGAGCACCGACCGCGCATTCACCACCGGCGACATGAACACGAGAAAACGCTCGTTGCCGTCCACGTCGGACGTCGTGCCGAAGTAGTCGTCGTGGACGCCCTGCACGTTGTCCGTGTAGAAGGCGTCGAGCTGGGCGAACTCCTCCTCGGTGAAGGTGCCGACGGGCGAGGCGGGATCCTCGAGCCAGACGGCGTTCGCACCGACGTACCGGACCCGCGCCTGCACCGTGTCCCGCTGGGAGCAGCTCACGCCGTCCGGATCCGCGAAGATCGGAATCGAGTCCCCCACGGGGGGCACCACGGCCTGCGGCCCGCCCACCGCCGAGGCCCGTGCCGGGTGATCCGGGCGCCCCAGTGCCTCGATGAGCCGCCAATTCTGCTCGGTGACGTCGAGGTGCGCCTCGGCCGCCGCCCCGGTGCGAAGCGGGGCGTAGTCCGACGCCTCCACGGGAGTGCGCGACCCCGTGATCTCCGCGGACCGGAGCGCGAGACCCGGCGACGTGGGGGCCATGTCCAGCAGCCGCCCGACGTTGCGATCCCCGCTCGTCCCGCCGGCCGGAAATCCCCCGGCCCCCATGCCCGGCGACATCGCACCGGGCACGGTCGCGAACACCCCCGCGTCCCCGGAGGTGGCCCGGAGCCGGAACGGGGTCACCGACGAGGGCGTCTCCGACACGGACGTGACGCCGATCAGGAACTCGCCCCCCGCCGCGTCCTCGGGCAGCTGGATGCAGCCCTCGCCCGCGAACGTGTACGTGTAGAGCCCGGCATCCAGCCCGGCCCCGCCGTGCGCATACGGCGAGACGCGCACGTCGTTCTGGGCGGAAAGCCCGCCCACGATGACACGAAGCGGCTCCCCGCGCGGCGGCAGGCACTCGAAGTTGGGCACCGTCACCGTGAGCGACGTCTCGGTCGCCGCGGTGACGGTCGCCGGAACGCCCCCGAGCGTCACGCCGTTCTGCGCCGGATCGAGGTCGAAGCCGCTCCCCTCGACGACGGCCGTCTGTCCTTCGATCAGCACGGACGGGGTGACGCCGGACACCGTCGGGGGTGTGGCGTCGCTGGTGGCCGCGATCCCGATGGTGAGCGCCTGTGTCGCGGTCAGCCCGGCGCTGTTCGCACGAACCTCGAAGTCCGCGGTTCCCACGGTCGTGGGCGTGCCGCCGATGGTGCCGTCCGTCGCGAGCGCCAGTCCATCGGGGAGGCCGCCCGACGCGAGCGACCATTCGTACATCCCGTCTCCCCCGGTCGCGACGAGCAGCGCGGTGTAGGCCTGCCCCACCGCACCGTTGGCGAGCGACGTCGTCTGGATGGTCACCTGCGGCGCGCCGATCTCGATGGAGAGCGCCCGGGTCGACGTGTCTCCCACGCTCACCGCCGCGACGGTGAAGTTCGAGGTCGCGATGGCGGTCGGCGTCCCGGTGATGCTTCCGTCCGTGGCGAGCGTGACCCCCGCGGGAAGCTCGCCCGCCGACACGCTCCACGCGTACGAGCCGTCGCCGCCGAGCGCGGCGAGTTGCGCCGCGTACGGGGCGCCGAGCGAGCCCGTCGGGAGCGAGCTGGTGCTGATGGCCACCGGGGGCCAGGTCACCGCGATCGTGAACGCGCGCGTCGCCGTCTGGCCCCCGCTCGCGACGCTC
>DATFJS010000473.1:0-3921 GCA_035269045.1 Longimicrobiales bacterium
GCCCCTCCCCCGCCTCGTCGACGTCGTCGTAGACCGTCCGGCGCCCCTGCGGATCGTCTCGGGTGGTCACGACACCCGCCGGCTTGTGGTAGGCGATCCACGTGGGGGGCGGCAGCGTGACGCGCTTCCCGTCCAGCTCCACGACATCCCTCTCGGGATCGACACGGAGGCCCAGCTCGGTGGCAGGCTCGCCATTCACCGTGACGCGCCCGTCCACCATCATCCGCTCGGCTTCACGTCGGGACGCGGCACCCGCCCGGGACAGGAACTTCTGAACGCGCACCGGTCAGTCGGTGCGGGCGGACGGGTCCGTATCGGCACCGTCGGCATCCGTGTCGTCCACGAGGGTATCCGTGTCGTCCACGCCGGCGGCAGCCTCGTCCTTCCCCGCGGCATCCGGCTCGTCCGACCCGAGTTCGAGCTGGTCCGGATCGTCCTCCTCGTCGTCGAGCCCGAGCGGCACGCGCTCACGGAGCACGACGGGGAGCTCCTCCGGTCGCGGAAGTTCCTCGAGCGAACCGAATCCGAAGTGGGACAGGAATCGCTCGGTGGTGCCGTACAGGAACGGGCGGCCGAGCCCCTCGGCGCGACCCACGACATCCACCAGACCGCGGTCCTGCAGGCTGCGGATCACGCCGGCGCTGCTGACCCCCCGGATGTACTCGACCTCGATCCGACCGATCGGCTGACGGTAGGCGATGATCGCGAGGGCCTCCAGGGCCGGGCCGGACAGCCGCGAGGGACGCGGGACGGTGTCGAAGCGCTCGAGGTAGGTCGCGAACTCCGGGCGTGTCAGGATCTGGTATCCCTCGGCCACCTCGAGCAACTCGTACGCACGCTCCGTCTGGTCGTAGAAGGACCGAAGCTCGGCGACGGCGCGCTCGACCATGTCCTCGTCCAGGCTTTCGTCCGCGCGGACGATCTCGTCCGTCTTCAGGGGGGCCTCGGAGGCGAAGAGAATCGCCTCGACGATCTGGCTGGCGTTCACGTGCTCTCCCGGTCCTGCTCGTCGTCCACGTCGTGCTCCATCTCTGGGTCCTCGTACACGCCCTCTGCGTCCTCGTACACGTCCTCTGCGTCCTCGTACAGGTCCTCTGCGTCCTGGTACACGTCCCCTGCGTCCTCCACGTCCTTCCCTCCTCCGGGCTCCATGCCGGCTCCCACCGCGCCCTCGCCGTCTTCGGTCCACGGCGCCTCGTCCTCGTCCTCTCCCTCGCGACGGTACAGCCAGAGATCGCTGAAGGGAGAGATCTGCCGCATCATGACCTGCCGACGTCGGGTAAGCTCGAGCGACGCGAGCAGCGTCATCACCCCGTGCATCTTCGCCTCGACCCCGCCCACGTCGGTGAGGAGCCGGGAAAATTCGATTTCGGCGACTTCCGAGAGTCGTCGAAGAATCAGCGACACCTTGTCCGACATCGCGACCGGCCGCACCAGGACCCGATGGCTCGGGTCGCGCGGGTCGGGCAGCTCGACCCCGAGCGCGGCCCCGAACACCTCGTCCCACGTCGTCTCGAGGGGCTGATCCTCGACGCTCGGACGAGGCCGACTCGGCACGAACCCCTTCGACGCCCTCCGCGAGCGCTCCAGCTCCGCCGCGGCGAGCCGCTGCGAAATCTCCCGGATCTGTTCGTACTCGAGCAGTCGACGAACCAGCTCGGCGCGAGGGTCCTCGTCTTCGTCCTCCCCATGGCGCGGCAGCAGCATCTGCGCCTTGATGCGCACGAGGGTGGCCGCCATCTCGAGGAATTCACCGGCGTGGTCGAGACCGTCCGGATCGATCGTCTTGATCGCGTCCAGGAACTGGCGGGTGATCCGTGCGATGGGGATGTCGAAGACGTCGATGTCCTGCGTGCGGATCAGGTGCAGCAGGAGATCGAGCGGTCCCTGGAATCGCTCGACGTCGACCAGCAGGAACTCGGCATCCCCCGTAAGGAAGGGACTGGATCCCGGTGCCCGCGACCCTCCGGCGACCGTGGTCGGCGTCACATCGCCCCCTGGACCAGGCCCATCGAGAACTCGAACACCCAGTTCACGGGCGCGAGGATCGTCGAGAACATCCCGGGCGCGAAGACGAGCACCACCATGATCGCGATCAGGCCCACCTGTCCAAACTTGCGGTACGGCGCCGCCAGTCGACGCGGCAGGATGCTGGCGACCACGTGCGACCCGTCCAGCGGCGGCACCGGAAGCAGGTTGAAGAAGGCGAGCAGCAGGTTGATGAAGAGACCGTACGCGGCGATCAGGCCGAGGCCGGTCGAGACGACGTCCGGCAGGATCGGGGCGAGACCGACCGCGGTGAAGGCGAGCACCAGGAACGCGATCGCGAGCCCCATGTTCGACACGATCCCGGCCAGCGAGACCCGGATGTCGCTTCCGGGATGGTCACGGAAGCGACTCGAGTCGACCGGTACGGGTCGCGCCCACCCGAGCATGACCCCCGCCGATGCCCAGAGCATGATCGGGACGAGGACGGATCCCCAGAGGTCCAGATGCGCGAGCGGGTTGAGGGTGATCCGTCCCTGATCCGCCGCGGTCGTGTCGCCTTCCCTGCGGGCCTGCCAGGCGTGGGCCACCTCGTGGACCACGATGGACAGCAGCAGAACGGGGACGAAGAGCGCGAAATCGACGAGATTCATGGGCGGTGGGTCGGGGGTCGCGTAAGGTAAACACTCGACGTGAAGAGAGCACGGCGGTTGATCATCACGCGGAAGGAATCTATCTTTTCAGGCTGATTCGATTGCGCATGCTCCGACCTGTCGTGGTGGGGCGTCGCACCCAACGCACGATCTGGACACGAAAGCCGATGCCGAATATCAAGAGCGCGACCAAGCGCATGGAGCTCAGCCGCAAGTGGGCCGAGGCGAACCGTCGCAAGCGGTCGCGTCTGCGCACCGCCATCAAGCGCGTGCGTGATGCGACCTCCGCCGACGAGGGGACCGAACTCCTCCGTGAGGCCACGGTCCTGATCGACCGCGCATCGGGCAAGCGCCTGCTGCACCCGAACAAGGCGTCGCGGATCAAGAGCCGTCTCGCGAAGCACGTGAAGTCGCTCGGCTGACGCCGACCCGCCTTCGGATGTGCGACGAGCCTCGCTTCCTCCGGGAAGCGGGGCTCGTTTGCGTTCGGGGGTACTCAGCGGCCGTCGAACACGACGCGCCCGCCCACGATCGTGAGCAGCGGGGCGCCGACCAGATCCTCCCCCGTGAAGGGGGTGTTCGACGACTTCGACCGGAAGGTGGCGGGATCCACCGTCCACTCCGCCTCCGGGTCGAACACGGTCACGTCGGCGGGTGCCCCCTCTTCGAGCGTCCCTCCCTCCAGACGGAAGGCGCGGGCCGGCGCGAGGCTCATCCGCTCCACCATCGTCGACAGCGAGATCCGACCCGTGCGGACGAAGTGCGTGTGGATCAGACCGAGGGACGTCTCGAGCCCGATGATCCCGTTGGGCGCATCGTCGAAGGCCTGTTCCTTCTCGTCGTAGTGGTGCGGTGCGTGGTCGGTCGCGATCACGTCCAGCGTCCTGTCGATCATGCCCGCCTCGACCGCGGCCCGGTCCTCCTCGGACCGCAGCGGCGGGTTCATCTTCGCCTCGGTCCGATATCCCTCGACCGCGGCGTCCGTGAGCAGCAGATGATGCGGGCTCGCCTCCGCGGTCACCCGGATCCCGCGGTCCTTCGCACGGCGGATCATCTCCACGCCGAAAGCCGTCGAAATGTGCTGCAGGTGGAGGTGCGCCCCGGTGAACTCGGCGACGAGCAGATCGCGGATGACGTGGATGTCCTCGCTCGCGTTGGGCTTCCCGCGAAGTCCGAGGCGAGACGAGACCAGCCCCTCGTTCATGACCCCGCCCGACGAAATCCCCAGGTCCTCCGGGTGGTCGGCGACCGGGATGTCGAAGTTGAGCGAGTACTCCATGGC
>DATFJS010000474.1:0-3336 GCA_035269045.1 Longimicrobiales bacterium
GTCCTCCGTCCCGTGCCGGCCCGCCGAGCACACGGGAGAGATGCAGGTCGATCGTGAAGTCGACCGCGGGGCTGTCGGGGCGGACGTCCTCGGTGAACGCCGCCTGCCAGAGCCATCCGGATCGCGTCCGGCCGGTGAACCCGACCCCGAGGTTCACCGGCACCCGGTCCAGCTCGGGGTGACCGAGGTCCTGGAGGAAGGGGGAGCTGCCCTGCAGCTGGGCCATCACCGCCCACGTCTCACCGAGCCGGCGTTCGACGCCGAGGTGGAGGCTGACCGCGGAGGACGGCGTGTAGCTCTCGAGGCGGGGACCGGCGTTGATCGTGCCGACCGCCACGCCGCCGTACGTGGCCCAGTTCGTGAAGACGTGACGACCGTCCAGCTGGACGGCGACATCGACCCGTCCCGACGACCAGTCGTCGGATCCGAACGGCAGCTTCAGGCTGGCTCTCGCCGACAGCGCCCGGCTGCCCCGGAAGATCGGAAGGGCCACCCACACGACCGGATCCGCGACGTGCGTTCCCGACTCCAGGGACACGAGGGAGTCCCCCCGCGCCACGAGGCTGACCTCGAAGTCCCCGTTCTCGACGTCTTCCCGGTCACCATTCGGCAGACTCAGGCGCTGGTGGTACCACTGCACCAGCCCGTCAAGGAAGCCACCCCACCCGGTGACGACGGCCGACCGGACGCCGACCTCCAGCCCGTCCCGTGCCGCCCAGACGATCTCCGCGGTGTTGGTCCAGCGTTCGTAGTCGAAGGTCGCCTGGACCGCGTCCCGACGGGCGAACTCGAACACGTTCGAGTAGGTGGTCCGGAAGGCGACCTCGACCGATCCCGAGGGGAGCAGAGCGGCTCGCTCCGGACGGGGAGTGAGGAAGAATCCGTAGATCGGATGCTGCTCGGGCACTCGGAAGGGGCCGTTGCCGATCCCCTGGGCGGCGAGCTCGACGGGCCCGGCGAACAGCACGAGGGCCAGGCAGAGGACGCGCGCGATCATTCGGATGTCGTCAGACGCCGGCCGACGGGCCCATGCCCAGCCACCGACCGATCCCGAAGCCGGCCGATGCGACGGCGGTGGTCAGGACCGTGCCCCACGCGAGGTCGACGATCACCACGCGGGTCGGAAACCCTTCGAAGAGCGCCAGCGAGGTGAGGTCGAAGGTCGCGTAGGCGAAAAACCCGAGGAAGGCCGCGAGTGCCGCCGTCCGCGTGAGGGAGTCCGCTTCGAGGCCCGGAAGCACGGCGAAGACGAGGATGCCGGCGATGTAGATCGCATAGAAGAGCAGCGCGGCCCCCCACCGGACATCCTCGGCCAGGAGAAACCCGATCTGACGCTCGTAGAATCCCTGCGCCACCACACCGAGCCACACGAGGTCGATCGCGAAGAAGACGACCGCGGTCCCCGCGTACAGCTTGAGGAGGTCCGCCATCTCAGTCGTCGAGCGTCGGGTAGTCCGTATAGCCCTCGGCCCCGGGAGTGTAGAACAGGTCGGGGCGGGGCTCGTTCAGCTCCGCACCCTTCCGGAACCGCTCCAGCAGATCGGGATTGGCGAGGAACGGACGTCCGAACGCGATGAGATCGGCGTTCGCCGGCAGCACCTCGTCCTCCTCGCCCTCCTCCTCGTGCTCGATCACCTCGGGCGTGAGGTCCTCCACGGCTCGCTCGTGATCGTAGCCGCCGGAGAGGATGAAGGTGCCGTCGAACGCCTCGCGCATCGACGCCTTGATCTCGGTCGGCACGTCGGGCGCCCCCATCGACGAGTGGTCGACGATATGGAGGTAGGCAAGTCCCGCCTGACCCAGCTGACGGGCGAGGTGAAGGTAGGTCATGTCGATCTCGTCGTAGTGCGGCATCTCGTTGAAGACGCCGTACGGCGAGAGGCGCATCCCCACCCGATCGCCGCCGATCGCCGCGACGACCTTCTCGGCCGTCTGGATCGCGAAGCGACACCGCGTCGCGACCGACCCCCCCCAGCCGTCCATGCGGCGGTTGGTGTGCGGGTGGATGAACTGCTCGATGAGATACCCGTTCGCCCCGTGCAGCTCGATCCCGTCGAACCCGGCCCTGATGGCGTTCTCGGCGGCCTGCACGTACTCGCTCATCGCGACCTCGACCTCCGGGGGCTCCATGCGGTCGGCGGTCGGAATCGGCAGCTCCTCACCCGCGTCGTCGACCCACATCTTCGTATCGGTCAGCGGTACCGCAGCGGGCGCGACCACGCGACCGCCCTCCGGCAGATTGGCGGGATGCGCCACACGTCCGGTGTGCATCAGCTGCGCGAAGATCCGTCCCCCCGCATCGTGCACGGCGTCGGTCACGAGCTTCCATCCCTCGACCTGCTCGTCGGACCAGAGCCCCGGGATCCGTGGATACCCGAGTCCGTTCGGCGCCGGAGAGACCCCCTCGGTCACGATCAGGCCCGCCTCCGCACGCTGCGCGTAGTACTCGGCCATCAGCTCGTTGGGGATGCTGCCGATGGCACGGGAACGCGTCATCGGAGCCATCACGGCCCGATTCGGAAGATCGAGCTCGCCGAGGGCGTACTCGTCGAAGAGAATGGAGTCGGCCACGTGGGTCTGGGCGGGAGGATTCGGGGGTGTAGCTGCCCGGTGGCGAACCCCCACGGCGCGCCTCGGTTCCGATCCGTCCGGTGCCGTGGGCCGTCAGTCTCCGGCGACTCGATCGCCGCGCATCGGCTGCGCGAGCATGTCTCTCAAGAAGTGCCCCGCCCGCTCGGCCTTTGCACGAACGTACGGGAGGTTGTGCTGATTCAGATGACCGAAGAGCGGCTGACGGCGCTCGACCGTGATCCCACCCGCCTCGAGTGCCGCAACCTTTTCCGGGTTGTTCGTCAGCAGCTCGACCGACTCGATCCCCAGGTCGTGGAGCATCGCGATCGCGATCTCGTACTCCCGCTCGTCGGCGCCGAATCCCAGGTGCCCGTCCGCATCGATCGTGTCGAGGCCGGTCTCCTGCAGGCTGTAGGCGCGGAACTTGTTGCCCAGCCCGATACCCCGGCCTTCCTGGGCGAGGTAGAGGAGGATTCCCCCGCCGCGGGACGCGAAGTAGTCCATGCTGCCTCGGAGCTGTTCGCCACAGTCGCAGCGGAGGCTCCCGAACAGATCGCCCGTGAGGCAGGCCGAGTGCAGCCGGATCGGCACGGGCTCGGGCCATCCCGAAGGCTCACCCACGAGCACCGCGACGTGCTCCTCGAGTCCATAGGCTTCGCGGAAGAGCACGAACCGGGACGACTCCGTTCCGTCGATGCCGGGAATCGGAACGGGAGCCTCGCTGACACGCACGATCTCGGACCGCGCCGCCTCGACGAAGTCGCA
>DATFJS010000475.1:0-3067 GCA_035269045.1 Longimicrobiales bacterium
CGACGGCCACGATCCGATGGTCCACCTCTCCGTTCACGTCCAGCGCACGGAGGGCCTGCCGAGCGTACCGTCCCACCGGAACATCGGGGCCGGCGACTGCCAGGACGGGGTCCGGCCCGGGAGCCCGTGCCAGGAGGGCACGGATGGCCGCGGCGTCGAGCGTGCCGGCGGCGGCGTCCGACGTGGGCACGGGATCGACTCCGGGGTCGCCGTTCGCGGCAGAGATCAGCACGAGCCGATTCACCGCGACCCTCCGCGCCGTCTCCCCGTCCACGAGTCCGAGATCGACCGCCTCCATCATCCACGCGCGGTCGGCCGTGACGACGACGTCGGCCGGGGCGCCCGCCGCGATCTGCGGGACGATCCGCGAGGTCGCATCCGTGACGATCCGCACGTCAGGCCGGCCGTCGGTGCTCCACGCCGCCACGAATCTCTCCAGAAGCGGTCCCGCGCTGACGGCGGACCAGACCTGCAGGGGCGCGGCCGCCCCGGCCTGCGCCACCGCGGCGACGGGTACCGACACGACGGCCACGACGGCCATCAGGCACATCACGGGGGCCCGCACGGCGAACGAGCGTGCGCGCGGTCGAGCATGCGGCCTGGACGCGTGGCGTGCGGATGTCGGGGCGTGCCGTCTGGGAGGGGTCACGAGCGTCGGGCTTCGGGAGTCGGGCTGCGGGAGTCGGGCTGCGAGCGGCGGGTGAGCGGCGGATATCGGGCACGGGGCGCTCCGGAAGCCCGGCTACAGGAAGGCATGCTGGTCGGCGCGCACCGTCGGGTCAACGTCGCTGCTACTCCGGTGCCACGTGACGTGCGCCACACCTGTCCTCCACGGCGCCGGTATCTCAGGTTGTGGGAACCGATTCCCGGCACCCACCGCCCGTGCACACCGATGGTCCTCCCCCCGACGTCCGATTCCGATCAGGAACACCGACTTCGACTGCGCGCCCGCAGTTACGAGCTCGACAGCTTCGCACACGTGAACCATGCGGTCTACCTGAACTACTTCGAACACGCCCGGTTCGCCGCGCTGACCGAAGGTGGCTTCCCTCCGACGCGCCTGGCGGAGCGAGGCGAGGGCGTGCACGTCGTGCGCATCGAAGTCGATTTCCGGCGGGAGCTACGGCTCGGCGAGGAGGTCGAGATCCGGACCCGGGCACTCGACGCGGGGGCGTCCAGCATGACCATCGGGCAGCAGATGGTCGCGCCCGACGATCGCGAGGTGCTCTACGCGGAAGCCCGCGTGGTGGTGGTCTGGGTCGGTCCGGACGGACGGCCGATGCGCGTGCCGCAGGACGTGCGTGACGCCTTCGGCCTCCCGGAGCGCCCCGGACGCAAGAACGGACCGGCCGGGTGATCGTGCCCGGGCTCGACCCGAATCGACGCCCCTGCTTCGGGATCGACGTGGTCGATCTGGGCAATCCGCGCACCCGGGGGCGTCACCTGGACCGACGGTTCATGGAGCGGGTGTTCGGCCCCGCGGAGAGGGAGTTCGTGTCGACGGCCCCCGATGCGGAGCGGGCCGTGTGGCGGCACTGGGCCGCCAAGGAGGCGGCCTTCAAGGCGATCGGGATCCATCTCCATCCGGACCCGCCGCCGCCCTTCCAGCATGCCGCCTTCGAGGTCGTGAGCCTCGACGCGGGTGAGGGAGTGCTGCGATGGGGAGACCGGCAGTTCGAGCTGCGCGTGGAGACGTCGGACCGCAGGGTCGTCGCGATGGCGGGCCTCGACGAGCTCGATGCCGACGTCGGGTGGACCGCTGCCGACATCGAGGAGACCTCCGTGCGCATCGGTGCACACGGCCGGGACGACCTCGACGCCCTGCTCGGTCCGCGGGAGCGGAACGCGGCCCGGGGGTTCGCCCATGGCCTGGTGCGCCTCGCCGCGCGCACCGACCTCGCTCGGCGGCTGGACCGGCCCGCGGACGTGCTCGAGGTCGTGAACGCGCCCGGGCCGGCCGGCCGCACGCCGCCGCTGATCTACCTGGACGGCTCGCCCTTCCCCGATGCACGCATCTCGCTCTCCCACGACGGACCGTTCGTCGCCTGGGCGACCTGGACGGTCAGCGGGCGAGCGGGCGGTAGTTGAAGAGCAGGCTCACGCCGAACCGCTCGTAGTAGGAGTCCCCGATGTCGGTCTCGGCGCGCGTCCATCCGAGGCGAACCGTCGCATCCAGGTCGGTCGTCACGGGCCGGGCGATGTCCAGGAAGAGCACCGAGGCATTGTCGGCCTCCTCTCCGGGCACGAGCCTCGCGAACTCCGTCTCCTCGACGTAGGACTTTCCGGTGAAGGTGCCGATGAGATTCGCGCTGAGGCCCCACCACGGGACCGGCGTCGCCAACAGCAGGTTGAGCGCCACGGCATCGTATTCGGGGCGACTCGAGTTGGAGCGGTTGATCGCACCCTCGACCCCGAGCTCGAGGATGAAGCTCGAGCGGTACCGCCACAACGCGCCCGCCGTGTAGGTACGGTCCCGGCGGAAGGGATCCGAGGGGTCGAAGCTGCTCTGCCGCGGGTAGTGTGTGCGACGCGCCTCGGTGTACACACGAACGACCGACGCCATGCCCCACTCCGCACTCGCCTCGACACCGAATGAATTGCGATCGAGCAGATCGAGGGCGCTGACCCGATCGGGGGCTCGGTAGTTGGCTTCGTCCGCGTCGAGGCGAAGGCCCAGGCGCAGGTCACGGTCGATCAGCGGCGATTCCCATGTGATGGACCCGCCGACGTCACCGTAGCCGGGCTGAAGGAACAGCGGCATCGGAGGGCGGTCGTCGACACGCCGCCCGCGAAGAGCCAGCTGCACTCCGACGTTGCCCCACTTGCCGAACCGCTGCCACGCCGTGAGGTCCATGCTGCCGGCCAGCTCGCGGGGGGTGTAGTCGCGTGTGGAGAACCCCTCGGCCGCGAACTGCCTGAGTCCGAGATCGAAGCTTCCGGTGACGCGCCGATCCCCGGAGGCGTAGAGCAGAAGGACTCCCCGGACACCGACCTGACCGGACCGGGCGCGCGCGCGCTCGGTGGAGTCGACGACGGGCGCCGTCACGGAGGCCAGATTGCCCTCGTA
>DATFJS010000476.1:0-5218 GCA_035269045.1 Longimicrobiales bacterium
AAGGCGAAGATCAGTACGCAGTACTGCGCGACCTGCGTGTACGTGATCCCCTTCATCCCGCCGAGCACGGCGTAGAAGAAGACGATGCCCATGCCGATGACGACACCGAGCTCGATGGGCACCTCGAGGAAGCGCGAGAAGACGACGCCGACGCCGCGCATCTGCCCCGCCACGTAGGTGAACGACACCGCGATCGCGCAGATGACCGCGACGACGCGGGCGGTCTGCGAGTAGTACCGGTCGCCCACGAAGTCGGGGACCGTGAAGGCGCCGAACTTGCGGAGGTACGGCGCGAGCAGGAGCGCCAGAAGCACGTAGCCGCCGGTCCATCCCATCAGGTAGACCGAGCCGTCGTAGCCGAGGAAGGAGACGATCCCGGCCATCGAGATGAACGACGCCGCCGACATCCAGTCGGCTGCCGTGGCCATGCCGTTGGCGAGGGGGCCCACGCCGGTGCCCGCCACGTAGAAGTCCTTCGTGGAGCGTGCACGCGACCACACGGCGATGCCGATGTAGAGGGCGAAGGAGAGCCCGACCAGCACGAAGGTCCACGCCTGGACGTTCATGCGGGCGCCTCCCCATCAGGGGCCGAGGCCGCTCTGCCGACCTCACCCTCATCTTCGTCCACCTCGAACCGACGATCCAGTCGATTCATCAGCACCACGTAGACGAAGATCAGCGCCACGAAGACGTAGATACTGCCCTGCTGCGCGAACCAGAAGCCGAGCGGGAAGCTCGTGCCCGGAAGCGTGAACGCGTTGAGCTGCTCCACGAACAGGATGCCTGCGCCGTACGAGACGGCGAACCAGATCGTGAGCAGTACGGCCAGATAGCGCAGATTGATGCGCCAGTAGGCCCCGCGGTCGGGAGCGGCGGCGGGCCGGGGGCCGTTCGGGGTCGAATTCGACATGCCGCCCAACATGACTCGGCCACCCCCCGAACGACAAACGGCCCCGGCCACCCCATGATGTCGGGTGACCGGAGCCGTGAGGACCCCGCCGTCAGAGGCGCTGTCCAGTGTTCATCGGGCCGTCACGGACCTGGCACGCCTCAGTCGTCGTCGAACTCCACCTCGAAGCCGTCCTCGATCTCGACCTCGAGCTCGAGCAGACGCCCGGTCGTGGAGAAGTCGTACTCGGTGAGGTCGATCACCGAACCGTCCCCGCGCACGAACCACCGCTCCGGGAACAGGACGACGTCGAGCGTGTGCTCGGCCGGGCCGGCATCCGAGATGTCGAGCGGCGGCACGAGGTCCAGCTCGACCTCGACCTCACCCTCCACGTAGGCGACGAACGACTCGGCCGCCCCACCGGTGGGCGTGAAGGTGCCTTCCACGCGGATGGTCGCTTCCCTCGGCCAGTCCGGGAACGTGGCGAGAATCTCTGCCCGGAGCGCCGCGATCTCCTGCGCGAACTCGGTATCGTCCTCGTCGTCCTCGAGGTCCTCGATCTCCAGCTCGAACTCGTTGTAGCTGCCGGCCGGCAGCTCCGCGGTCGTAACGGTCAGAGGCGAGCCGTCGAGGGGGACACCCACCAGACGTGGCGGCAGCTCGACCTCGAAGCAGTCGTCGTCATCATCGTCGTCCCCATCGGTTCCGCACGTGCCGTTGGTGCCCTCGAACTCCAGCTCCGCCACGATCACGCGAAGATCGGTGATGTCGAGCGTGCCGTTCGTTCCGTCGACGAGCACGGCGAGCGGACCGGCGGATGCACCGGACGCGGAGGTCTCGGCCGAGAATCGGATGGTGACGGGTTCGCCGTCGGCGGGGCCGGTCGAATCGGAGTCGCAGGCGGCGAGCACCACGGCCGGGAGCGCCGCGAGGAGCATCCCCAGCGTGCGCGACCTGGTTCGCGGGCCGTTCGCGTTCATTCGTCTCGTGTTCATTCGTCGTCTCTCTGCACATGAAGAAAGGGAGGGCAACCGAAGCTGCCCTCCCTCTCTGCAAGATCCGTGCGAATCAACGCAGGCCTACATCATTCCCTTGTGCACCGGGATATCGACGCGGGTGTTCTCCCACTCCATCACGATGTGGCCCATGTTCTCGCCGTGGGACTCCCACCGGAACGAGAGGGACTCGACCGGCTCCTCGAGCACGGTGGGTGCACGGGTGAAGCTGCCGAGCTCGTTCTCACGGACGTCGGGTCCGATCGGGACGCCCCACCGCTCGAAGTCCGTGCTGACGAAGAACTCGAAGTTCTCCTCACCCGGAATCACGTAGAGCGAGTAGCTACCCGGCTCCACGTCGACGCCACCGATGTCACCGGCGAAGGTCATGTGGATGGCCGTCGCCTCGTTGGCGCCCATCCGCCACATCTCGCCGTACGGGACGAGAACTCCGAAGATCTCGCGCTCACGCATGTCGGGCGCATCCCAGCAGAGCACCGCCCGCTCACCGCCCACCATGAACTCGATGGAGTTCTTCGGGCTGGCTCGTCCCTCCACCGGACGATCGGGGGCGACATAACAGTCTTCACTGATCTGGGCGCTGGCTGAAGCGGGCGCGAGTGCGGCCACGGTCGCCAGGCCCGCGAGGGCAGTCAGAATATGACGCATACCTTGGAATACCTCCATTGAGAGCGATTTGACGGACAGATATGTACTACCCGCACGCCCCGTCGTGGGTTCGATTACCCCTCGGCGACCGGTGCCCAGAACAGCGCGACCTCGTCCACTCGAATGTCGTCCTTCTCGAGCGGGACCTCGAGCGGCTCGATCCGCTCGGCCTTCTCGCGCCACTCCTCCCAGATCTCGTCGAGTTCATCCGCCAGCTCCGCCTCTAGCTCGACGATCGCCTCGCGGTCCTCCTCGAACTTGTCGAGCGCGCTTTCGAGTCGGGTCTGGACTCCGCGTGTGGCCGAACGGCGGCGGGACAGCCCCGACAGACCGCGGGTCCGCTTCCGGCCACCCAGGAACATCGACAGCACCTGGCCGGCGCCCTGAAGAAGTTCGTCCTGCCTGCGGCGGTCGACGTCGGCCTCGAGTTCACGGACGCGCCGTTCGGACGAGGTCATACGGCGCTCCAGCGTCCGCAGCCTGCTCTCGAACCGGTCCCGCAACTTCCCGGCGTCCTCGTCCGCACCGTCTTCGGCCGCCGCCATGCACCGCGCCTCGAAGTCGGCCTCGGATTCCCCGGGACGCGAGACCAGCCTCAGTTCGGCGTTCCGCAGCAGGGTCAGTGTGTGCCCGTGATCCAGGGCATCGACGATGTCCCGCTCGGCGTCCCGGAAGAAGGACGCCCTGTCGAGCGGGACGTCCCCGAGCCGCCAGGTGGCGTCCTCGGGGGGCTCCCGCTGGAAGTCGCGATCGTCGTAGTCGACGGCCACACCCGACGACGGATCGAACGGCTCGCCCAGCGGGAAGAAGATCGCCTCCCACTCCTCCTCCTCCCGGATGTCCCCCACCCGCTCGTCGAACACCATGTGGATGCGCGCGGCGAGGCCGGGTGCGAGACGGCGCGTCCCCCGGCCCACACCAAGGTCGCGTCGCCACGGCGCGTCCGCGGCGAGGTAGCGCACCTGAACACCGTCGGCGATGACGGGCTCGACCGGGCTCTCGTCGGGGGCGAGGTCGGCCGCGCCGGAGGTGTCGGACGTGCCCTGCGGCGCGGACGTGCCGGCCCGGCCTTCTCCCGCCCGCCCGGCGGGGTGCGAGTCGGCGGATGGCCCGCCGGTTCCAACCGGGCCCGCTTCCTCCGTCAGCCGCTTCAGCTCCGGCCGGGCCAGCGGCCCGCGCAGGTAGGACATCGCCCACCGCGTCGTGAACAGCCTCGGCGTCGCGGACTTCGCCGTCTTCAGCAGGAACTCCCGCTTCCCCAGCTGTCCGATCCGCGCATCCCATTCAGACACGTCGACGTCGCCGGACGCCGACTTGAGCCCTTCGATGATCCGCGCCTTGTCCCGCTCCGTCTGGAGTCGACCGACCATCCAGGTGCCCGCGTTGGACATCAGCTTGTAGTCGAGATCGACGGGATTCTGGGTGGACAGCACCATGCCCACACCATGTGCCCGGGCCTGCTTGAAGAGGGTCAGGATCGGCTTCTTGGTCGGGGGCTGCGCGGTGGGTGGCGCGAAGCCCATGACCTCGTCGGCGTACACGAGGGCGCGCAGATCCGACGTGCCCGGCTGCTTCCGCATCCAGGTGATCAGTCGCGAGAGCAGCAGCGTGACCACGAACTGCCGCTCGTCCTCGGTGAGGTGCGACAGGTAGATGATGCCGGCCCTGGGTCGCCCGTCCGGCGCGTACAGCAGCGTCTCGATGTCGGCCGATGGGCCCTTCATCCACTCCGCGAAGGACGGGGACGCGACCAGGCCGTTGAGCCGCATCGCGAGCTTCATCCGATCCTTCGTCGGATAGAACGTATCCAGCTCGAAGACGCCTAGGCGGCGGAGGGGCGGGCTCGCGATCTGCCCGATGAGGGTGGCGAGGTCGAGCCGCTGGCCGGCGCGCCAGGCGTGCTCCACAAGGTTGGACAGCAGGATGTGCTCACGGCTCGTGAGGGGGTCGGCCTCGATACCCGCCATGACGAGCAGGCCGGACACGAGCCCCTCGATCTCGTCCCGCAGCACTTCCGCGTCGGCGTCCCAGTCGGCCGTCGGGGCCGAGAGGTCCCCCACCAGGTTCAGAGGCGTGCCCGCCGTCGAGCCGGGCGTGAAGATCCGGAAGTCGACGCGGTCGCGCAGGGCCCGCATCCGCTCGCCGTCGATGCCCGACCCCGCGAGCCCCTTCTTCCACTTCGCGGCGGTCTTCGCCGCGAACTCCGAGGGCTCCATTCCCTCCCGCTTCGCCTCGGCCGCGTCCACCCACGGCTCGAAGTCGTCGGCCTCGAGATCGGGGAAGTTGAGGAGCAGGTTCCCCATGTCTCCCTTCGGATCGAGAATCAGCGCAGGTACGCCGGATCCGAGGATCTCCTCGAGGAGGACGACCCCGAGCCCCGTCTTTCCCGAGCCCGTCATCCCGACGATGACGCCGTGCGTCGTGAGGGACCCGCGGTCGATCCGGAGGCGGTCGTCGTCGGACGTCTCGGCGCCGGGCTCGAGGATGCGGCCGAGGTGGAGACTGCCGGGGGTGTCGGTCATGTATCGGGTCGGTGGTCGTGTTCGGGATCGTCGAACCGACAATTTACGGCCGCACGGTAGCCATGCGACCCGCAGCCTGCCGGCAGAGCGTGACAACGGACGATGCTTGACGCTCCCCCTGCGCGGGCCTTTCTTCGCTGGAC
>DATFJS010000477.1:0-3347 GCA_035269045.1 Longimicrobiales bacterium
CCGCTGGACGCCGCGCGGGTCGTCGTACAGGGCATCCCCATCCCGGTACTGTCGGTGAATCGGGAGACCGAGCTCAACCACGAGGGCGCGGATCCGCTCCTCCCCGGGCCAGAACCAGGTTGCTCCCAGGTCGAGCGCGGCGGCAGGGACGTCTCCGTCCACGCCGCCCACCGACCGCAGGCGTCCACCCACCCGATCACGCGCCTCCAGCACGACCACGCCGACCCCGCCGTCCTGGAGACCCCGCGCGACGCGCAGACCCGAGACGCCCGCCCCCACCACGACGACGTCGGTGGACGAGGAGCCGGAGGTCGAACGGCCGTGGGTCGGGTCGAGGTCGGACATGCCGAAGTCCACCCTGCCGACCCCGATCGGGTTCCTCGGTGACGGACTCGGCCCGGAGTCGCCGCGGAGCCACTGCCTCCACCCTTCCGGTCGTCCCGCGTCTGTGAGAGGTTTTCGGGCGGGGGCCGCCCCGCCCCCGCAGCCCGACACGACCCGCACTTCGACACCACGACGACATGACGCGCGACCAGATCTTCGCAGAGCTCGGCCTCGATGACGACAACCCCGGTGGATTCGACGGCGAGTGGATCGCATCCGGCGACCCGCTCCACATCGAAACCCCCGTCGACGGCACCGGAATCGGCTCCGTCCGACAGGTCACACCCGAGGAGTACGACCGAATCGTCGCACGGGCCCACGAGGCCTTCCTCGAGTGGCGGAAGGTGCCGGCGCCCCAGCGGGGTGAACTGGTCCGCCAGCTCGGCAATCGTCTGCGCGAGAAGAAGGAGGCGCTGGGGGCGCTGGTGACGCTCGAGATGGGGAAGATCCTCGCCGAGGGGAAGGGCGAGGTGCAGGAGATGATCGACATCTGCGATTTCGCGGTCGGTCTCTCCCGTCAGCTCTACGGGCTCACGCTCGCCTCCGAGCGACAGGACCACCACATGCGTGAGCAGTGGCATCCGCTGGGCGTGGTCGGGATCATCTCCGCCTTCAACTTCCCGGTCGCCGTCTGGAGCTGGAATGCGGCGCTCGCGGCGGTGTGCGGGGACGCCTGCATCTGGAAGCCGTCCGAGCGGACTCCGCTCACCGCGGTTGCAGTGACGAAGATCGCGGCCGAGGTATGTCGCGAGAACGGCGTCGATCCGGCGATCTTCTCGCTCGTGGTGGGCGACGGTCCGTCCATCGGCGAGCGGCTGATCCACGACACGCGCATCTCGCTCGTGTCCGCCACCGGATCCACCCGGATGGGCAAGCGGGTCGGGGAAGTCGTGGGTGCTCGGCTCGGGAAGACGATCCTCGAACTGGGCGGCAACAACGCGATCATCGTCACCCCCAACGCCAACCTCGATCTCACGCTCCCCGCCATCCTCTTCGGGTCGTGCGGCACCGCGGGGCAGCGCTGCACCAGCACCCGTCGGATCATCGTGCACGCCTCCCGGAAGAACGAACTGATCGAGCGACTGGTCCGCGCGTACGGCGACGTGAAGATCGGGAACCCGCTCGACGACGACACCCTGATGGGTCCGGTTCTGAACGAGGACTCCGTGAACGCGCTCATGGACGCGAAGGAGCGGGTCGTGGCCGAGGGCGGCGAGATCCTGTATGGAGGCGAACTTCTGGAGGGCGACGAGTATCCCGGTGGGCGCTACGTCACCCCCTGCATCGCGCTCGCGAAGAACGACTTCGACATCGTGCAGCACGAGACCTTCGCGCCGATTCTCTACATCGTCGAGTATGGCTCGAAGGACGCCACCGGCGAGGAGGCGATCGCCGAGATGGCGGAGGCGATGCGCATTCACAACGACGTCCCGCAGGGCCTGTCGTCGGCGATCTTCTCGGACCACGTCCGCGAAGTCGAGTACTTCCTCTCGCACCGCGGCTCCGACTGTGGCATCGCGAACGTCAACATCGGCACGTCGGGTGCCGAGATCGGTGGCGCCTTCGGGGGAGAGAAGGACACCGGGGGCGGCCGCGAGTCGGGCTCGGACGCATGGAAGGCCTACATGCGCCGCCAGACGAACACGGTGAACTGGTCGACGGAGCTTCCGCTGGCGCAGGGCATCGAGTTCGGCTGAGGTCGGCCGGCAGCGGGTGCGTGCGCGGCTCGACCTCGTGGGAAGTCGCCGGGCCCGTCAGTCCAGCAGCCGGCCCTGGACCAGGTCGGCGAGTCGCGCCGCGAGATCGGGACGATCCGGATCCAGCACCCGAACCGGCCAGGGCAGGTCGTCGCGGTCGGTGACCACCGCCAGTTGCCGGTCCGGATCCACATCGGCGGGCGACGTGATCGGTTCGGAGTGGATGTCCGACCGGTAGATCTCGATGCGGTGCACGTTCTCCCGACGGAAGCCCTCGGCAACCACGATCTCCGCGTCGGACAGGTAGCGACGGACGATCTCCCGCAGGCTCGGCTCGCCGGCGTCCCCCCACGCTCCGGTCATCGCCACCTCGTCGGGTCCCGCCAGCACGACACGGTGCGCACCGCCCTCGTGCCGGTGCCGCCAGGAGTCGGTCCCCTCCCGGTCGAGCCGGAAGTGGTGCCCGTGCTTCACGGACATGACCCGGTGACCCCGCGCGGAAAGCTCGCCGATCAGACCGACCGCCACGGTGGTCTTTCCCGACTTCTTGTTGCCGACGATGGCGACGATCGGGGGCAGCTCGGACTCCGACACGGACGTCATGACGGACCGGCCTCGAGCTCGTCGAGGTCCTCGGGCCGATTTACGCTCTGGAAGACGCGCCCGGGATCCGCCGCCGGAGCGACCTCCAGCAGTGAAACGAGGTCGAGGGGCAGATCGGACATCAGAGCGCCGGGGGAGCCGTGGCCCGAGTCCAGGGCGTCGGTGACGGCCGGCAGCACATCGAGACCCCACACAGCGCACAGAGGCGACGCACCCCACGGCCCGGGCGCCTCGAAGGCCACCACGCCCGCGCCGGACCACGCCTTCCGCAACGCGCCGATCATCGCGGCATCCACGAGCACGAGATCACATGCGAGAACCACGATCCCCTCCAGCCCTCGCTCGCTCGCCTCGGTCAGGCCGGTCTCGATCCCGGCGAGCGGGCCCCGCTCCGGCCTGAGGTCGGCCCGTACGGGCACGGTGACCGCCCCGGCTACCTGCGGATGGTTCGCGAGAATCAGTACCGGGAGCCCCGCCTCGCCCAGGACGCGCGAAGCCCGCCGCCACAGCGGCTCGCCGCGGAAGCTGGCCAGCGCCTTGTGAGACCCGAACCGTCGGCTGCCGCCGCCCGCCAGCACGACGCCGAGGAGACCGTCGCCGCCCCCGGGCAGACCGTCCCCCCCAACGGGAATCCGGGCGGCCAGGTCCTCATCCGCCCGGCTC
>DATFJS010000478.1:0-3875 GCA_035269045.1 Longimicrobiales bacterium
CGCCGGACTTCTACGCGTGGGTGTTCCCGCACGGCGACACCACGTCGGTCGGGACGGGGTCGGCCCGGAAGGGCTTCTCGCTCCGCGACGCGGTGTCCGAACTCCGCGACCGGACCGGACTCGACGACGTCGAGACCATCCGCGAAGAGGGGGCACCGATCCCGATGAAGCCGCTCCCGAAGTGGGACAACGGCAGGGACATCATCCTGGCGGGCGACGCCTCCGGGGTGGTCGCGCCTTCGTCGGGCGAGGGGATCTTCTACGCCATGACGGGTGGCCGTTGCGCGGCCGAGGCGGTTGCCCTGGCGCTCGAGACCGGAGACGGGCGTGAGCTGGCTCGCGCGCGAAAGCGTTTCCTGCGTACGCACGGCCAGGTCTTCTGGGTCCTGGGTGTCATGCAGCGGTTCTGGTACTCGAACGACAGGCGCCGCGAGCGCTTCGTCCGGATCTGCGAGGATCGTGACGTCCAGGAACTCACCTTCGAGGGGTACATGCGAAAGCAGCTGGTGAAGGCACGCCCGCTCGCCCACGCCAAGATCTTCTGGAAGAACATCGGACATCTGACCGGGCTGGCGCGCGCATGAGTCTCCCCGCCCGTTGGCTCGATCGCTCCGTCCCCTCGGGATTCGCCGAGTTCGCCGCGTACGTGCGTCCGGCGATCGACGATGCCCTCGTGGCTGCGGCGACGGACGTGCCCGGGCCCCTGGGGCCGGTACGCGATGCCGTGGCGACCGCGCTCGGTGTGAGGCAGCGCGCCGGACGCCGGTGGCGTCCGCTCCTGACGCTCGCGACCACGCGGGCGATAGGAGGCAGCGTCGACGATGCGCTCGACGCGGCGATCGCCGTCGAGCTGACGCATACCGCCTCCCTGGTGCTCGACGATCTTCCCTGCATGGACGACAGTTCGGAGCGACGCGGCGTCCCCGCCACGCATCGACTGCTCGGAAGCAGCGGCGCGATCCTCGTGGCCGTGGGCCTGCTCGCGCAGGCCGCGGAGCGTCTCGGGCGCAGCCCCGACGGGGCGGCACTCTCCGCCGCATGGGGACGTGTCTTCGGGTTCGAGGGGATGTCCGGCGGACAGGCGGTCGACATCGCGATGGGCGGCGACTGCCGCGGCCCCACGCGCCGCCTGTATCGACGCAAGACGACGGCACTCGCGGCCTTCGCCGTCGAGGCGGGAGCTCGGGTCGCAGGTGCCCCGGCCCCGGCCCGTGAGACGCTGATCCGGTTCGGTCGCGACATCGGCTGGGCCTACCAGCTCGTGGATGATGCGCACGATCTCGAAGAGGACCGCGCCAACGGGAGGGCCCCCGGCGGACGCCGGCCCCTTCGCCAGGGGCAGCGGATTCTGCGTCGTGGTCTGCAGCGTGTCGACGAGGTCGATGGCCTCGCCGAGGGCGGCGCACTGCTGCTGGGCGACGTGGCACGCGAAATCGTCCGCGTCCCCGGCGGACAGCCGATCCATCCGACTTCGGAGACCTGCTGATGCTGATCTCCCTGGGTCTCGACTTCACGCACGCCGACGTCGGCACGCGTGAGTCCTTCCATCTGGACGATTGCCGCGTCGACGAGGCGTACGAGCGGGGCGCGTCGCGGATGGTGCGGGAGTTCATGGCCGTCAACACCTGCAACCGGATCGAGCTCTACGGCTGGGCCACCTCGATCGGGGGTCGCGACCCCTTCCAGGAGATGGCACTGCGTTACTTCGGGCGGGAAGACGAAGCCAGCCGCTTCAGGGCCGCGGCGACGCACCGGATGGGGATCGACGGAGTCCGTCACCTCCTCCGCGTCACGTCGGGACTCGAGTCCCAGATTCTCGGCGACATCCACATCGTCGGCCAGGTTCGTTCGTCCTATCGACGAGCGGCCGAGCACGACGCGCTCGGTGCGAACCTCCACCGGCTCATGGATGCAGCCATTCGTTCCGCGCGGGCCGTGAAGCGCGAGACGGACCTCATGTCGGGCCGCAGCTCCGTCGGGTCGGAAGCCGCGAACGCCGCGATCAACCGCGTGGGTCACACCGACGCACGCTATGTGGTGGTCGGTGCGGGGAAGATCGCGAGCCACGCGGCGATGTCGCTCGCGAATCGCGGTGTGCGGGACCTGGTGATCCTGAACCGTACCGAGTCCCGGGCCGCGAAGCTCGCCCGGTCCGTCGGCGGTGCCGTCGCGAGTTGGGACGACTTCACCGAGACCATCCGCGCGGCCGACGCCATCATCGTCGCCACGGGCGCCCCGTCGGCGATCCTCGGTGCGCGCGATGTGGAGGGGAGACAGTCCCCGAACGACCTCGTCGTGATCGACATCTCGATGCCCAGGAACGCCGACCCGGCACTCAAGCGCGTCGATGGGGTCCATCTGGTCGACCTCGATCAGTTGCACCCCGAAGCCGCCTCCGTCGCGCGCTCCCGACGGGCCGCCGTGCCGGACGCGGAGGACATCGTGCTTACACACACCCGTGAATACATGGCGTGGGTGGCCCAGAGCGGAGCGAGGGAGGCCCTGCGCCCCCTTCGCGAGAAGCTCGAGGACATCTGCCGACGAGAGATCCAGTACGCCGCCGAGCACACCGATGTGGAGCGTGCGGCGACGCGTATCGTGAGCAAGCTGCTGGCCCAGCCCATGACGGTGCTGCGCGAGCAGGGAGAGACGACCGACGTCGTGGCCGTCCGCGGCGCGATGCAGATGCTGTTTGCGGAGCACGTGGTACCGCTCGGCAAGCAGGCCGGCTGACGAGGTGGGCCGGCCACTCATTCGCTGGTTCTCCGCCCTCGGCTCCGGTGACGTCGGAGAGGTAGGTGGGAAGTCCGCCTCCCTGGGCGAGATGTACAACCAGCTCGGCGATCGCGGTGTCACGATTCCCAACGGCTTCTCGACGACCGTCGAGGCCTACCGGGTGTTCCTGCAGTCCCGTCCCGGACGGGCGGTACCGGAGGAATTCGAGCAGCTTTCGGAGTCCGTGCAGGCGGCCGTGGCGGAGTCCGAGACGGTCGAGCAGGCACTTGCCGCGCTCTTCGACGCCGAGTCGCTGTCCGGCGAGTCGGAGATCCACGACCGGACCGAGTCGGCGCGGGCGATCCTGCTGTCCACCGAAGTGCCGGACGTCATCGCCGATGCCCTCCAGGAGGGATACGAGGCGCTCTGCGAGGAATACGGGCGCCAGGTGGATACGGCCGTGCGGTCGTCCGCCACGCGTGAGGACTCCGAGATCGCGTCCTTCGCCGGACAGTACGAGTCGTTCCTGAACGTCCGGGGCGTGGGGGCGGTGGTCGACTCGTGGCGGAAGTGCGTGGCCTCCGGGTTCACCGAGCGTGCGGTCGGCTATCAGATGTCGCACGATATGGATCCGCTCGAGGGTGCCGTCGCGGTCGCCGTCATGAAGATGGTGCGCGCCGACCTCGCCACCTCCGGCGTCCTCTTCACGATGGATCCCGACTCCGGGAACCGGAACGTGATCACGGTCACGTCGTCCTACGGTCTCGGCGAGATGGTCGTACAGGGGGCGGTGTCGCCCGACACCTTCGTGGTGTGGAAGGAGGGCCTCCGTCGTCGGACGCAGGCACTCGTGCACCGCCGGATGGGTGCCAAGGACCGGAAGATGATCTACACCCGGCAGGGTGGGACACGGACGGAGTCCGTGGACGTCGAGTCGTCGCTCCGACGCCGCTGGTCTCTGACCACGGACGAGGTGCTCGAGCTCGCGCGCATGGGCCTGGTCGTGGAGGATCATTACGGACGGCCCATGGACGTCGAATGGGCGAAGGACGGCCAGACGGGCAAGCTGTTCCTCGTCCAGGCGCGGCCGGAGACGGTCCACGCGCAGGAGGGAGCCGCGGACCAGCTCGAGAACTATCGGTTCGAGCCGGGGGGCGTCG
>DATFJS010000479.1:0-2674 GCA_035269045.1 Longimicrobiales bacterium
CGCGACCCGACTCTACCGCCGCGTGCCCCCACGCGGGAAGAACCAGCGATCGCAGGAAGGCTCCCCCCGGCGACACCGGAGGCGGCGCCGGCAGGCCACGCCGCACCACGACCGAGTCCGACTCGACCTCGACCTGCGCGACGCCGGGCACGACCGAAACCGCGAGGAGGGCGACGGCGAGCGACAGGACGAGGCTGGAGCGGTTCACGCGGTCGGATGTATGGAGGAATCGGATACGAAGCCGAGGCCACTTCGGCGCGATGGCGGGAGCGTGTGGGAATCGAACCCACCCACCCGATCTTCCGAACGGGCGTAGACGGTTTTGAAGACCGCAGGAGACACCAGTCCCCATCCGCCCCCGTGGTGCATCGCGCGGCGGACCGGGCGTCGATACCGGTGGCGCCGTCGGCCTCGGCTGTCGAGGTCGCCTCTGAAGCTCGAATGGGGGGCCTCCCACGGCAACCGGGTGACGCGCGACGATGAGGACCACACATTCAGGTGCACGATCAGAAATTCGTCGATCCCCCTGGTGAGGACCCCTTCATGCCTCCAGCCACCCGGACCGCCTCCAGCGACGCGGGGCCGCTGTCCCACTCCGAGGCTCCCCCGAGGAACCCCGGTATCCCGCTCGACCTCGACCGCGTGCTCGAACTGCGAGTCAACCGCAGCGCGGCCGAGCGGCGAACCGACTCCCTCGCCGGCCGCCGGTCGGTGAAGAAGGAGTGGCAGGCCGCGTGGCTGCTGCGGGCGATCACCCTCATGGACCTCACCACCCTCTCGGGCGACGATACTCCAGGTCGGGTCCGCCGCCTCTGCGGCAAGGCGAAGGCGCCGGTCCGTCCCGACGTACTCGACGCGCTCGGGTGGGACCTCGCGCCGCCGACCGTCGCCGCGGTCTGCGTCTATCATCGGTACGTCGAGACCGCCGTTCGTGAGCTCGAGGGGTCCGGGATTCCGGTCGCCGCGGTCTCCACGGGGTTTCCTCATGGTCTCTCCCCCTTCCCGCAGCGTATGGCGGAGATTCGGGCATCCGTCGACGCCGGTGCCCGGGAGATCGACATCGTGGTGACCCGCGCCCATATCCTCACGGGCAACTGGTCCGCTCTCTTCGACGAGGTGCGCGCCTTCAGGGAGGCGGCCGGCGAGGCGCATCTGAAGGCCATCCTGGCCACGGGCGAACTCGGGACGCTGACCAACGTACAGCGCGCGTCGATGGTCGCGATGATGGCGGGCGCGGACTTCATCAAGACCAGCACCGGGAAGGAGTCCGTGAACGCCACGCTCCCCGTCGGCCTCACGATGGCCCGCGTGATCCGGGAGTATTTCCAGGAGACGGGCCACGTCGTCGGATTCAAGCCGGCCGGCGGGATTCGCACGGCCAGGGAATCGCTCCAGTGGATGGTGCTCATGAAGGAGGAGCTGGGGAACGCGTGGCTCACCAACCACCGGTTCCGCTTCGGCGCCTCCTCACTGCTCGCCGACATCGAACGTCAGCTCGAACACGCCTCCACCGGCCGCTACTCGGCCCGTCACCGCAACCCGCTAGCCTGATGCCGTCCATTTCCGACCTCTTCGTCTCGCTCGAGTATGGTCCCGCCCCGGAGAATGCGGGCGTCGCGGAGACATGGCTCGACGCGCACGCTCGACGCTTCGGGCACTTCATCGACGGCGCCCGGGACGCGGCCGAGGACGCCGAGACCTTCGAGGTGTACCGCCCCTCCACGGGCGAGGTGATCGCCCGTGTGGCGCAGGGCGACGACGACGTGGTCGACCGGGCGGTCGCCGCCGCGCGCGCTGCGCTGCCGGAGTGGGAGGCGCTGGGGGCGGCCGGCCGCGCCGACCTGCTCTACGCGCTCTCCCGCGGTATTCAGCGCCGCGCCCGCCTCTTCGCCACGCTCGAGTCGCTCGACAACGGGAAGCCGATCCGAGAGAGCCGCGACCTCGACGTGCCGCTGGTGGCCCGGCACTTCTACCACCACGCGGGCTGGGCGCAGCTCCGCGATCAGACGCATCCCGGCCGGCAAGGCGTGGGGGTGGTCGGCCAGATCATCCCCTGGAACTTCCCGCTCCTGATGCTGGCCTGGAAGGTCGCGCCCGCGCTCGCCGCCGGCTCGACCGTCGTCCTGAAGCCCGCCGAGTACACGCCCCTGACCGCCCTCCTCTTCGCGGAACTGTGTGAGGAGGTCGGCCTGCCTCCCGGAGTCTTCAACCTCGTGAACGGGGACGGACGCACGGGTGCCGCCATCGTGGCCCACGACGACGTCGACAAGATCGCATTCACCGGATCGACCGAGGTCGGTCGCGAACTGCGGCGCGTGACGGCCGGCAGCGGCAAGCGGCTGTCGCTGGAACTCGGAGGCAAGAGCCCCTTCGTCGTGTTCGAGGACGCCGATCTCGATGCGGTGGTGGAAGGCGTGGTCGACGCGATCTGGTTCAATCAGGGTCAGGTCTGCTGCGCGGGGTCGCGCATCCTGGTCCAGGAAGGCGTGGAGGACCGCCTGCTGGAGAAGCTGCGCGCGCGGATGGAGACGCTCCGCGTCGGCGACCCGCTCGACAAGGCGGTCGACCTCGGCGCGATCGTCGACCGCGTCCAGCTGGAGCGGATCGAGTCGATGGTGGCGGGTGGGGCGCGTGAGGGCGCTACGGTCTGGACGCCCTCCTCGACCATGCCGGA
>DATFJS010000480.1:0-3523 GCA_035269045.1 Longimicrobiales bacterium
GTTGGTCACGTCACGAAGGTAGGGGCGTCTCCATCGGCGGGCAGCCCCGGACCAGTCCCCCTTCCCCGCGTGTACCACGGAATCATGAACACTTTCCAGTTTCCGACCCGCATCGCAGTCGTCCTGGCGACCCTCCCCGTCCTCTTCGGCCTCGGGACCGTCGGAGCCGCCGAGGCTCAGGTGGTCCAGCTGGACGAGGGTACCTTCGAGATCCTGCAGGACGGTGAGCGAATCGGTACGGAGTCCTTCACCATCCGGCGGATCGGGATGGGGGCCACCGCCACGATCGTTCTCCAGGGGCGGACGCAGCTCGCGGACTCGGAGATCGAGCCCATTCTGGAGACCAGTCCCGAATGGGAGCCCCTCCAGTATCGACGCACGATCGAGGGGGCGCGGAACGAGGTCGTGGAACTTGTCAGCGACGGGCGGCGCTACACCGCGGTCACGACGAACGAACGGGGTGAGGGCGAGCGGGAATTCCGACCCGGGCCGGTCACCGTGGTGCTCGATGCCGAGGTCGCGTTCCTCTACCACGCCGTCGCGGCCCTCGCGGACGCCGACGTCATCACCGTCGTGCATCCGGACCAGGGTCGTCAGGCCCGCTTCAGGGTAGAGATCGTCGACACGGAGGGCTTTCGGCTCGGATCCGGCACGGTGCCCGTGCGGCGCATACGCCTCTCTTCCGGCGACGATGTCCGGGATGTCCTCGTCGACGATCGTAACCGCGTGATGGCGGTGGAGATCCCCGGCCGGGACTGGATCGCACGTCGTCTGCCCGACTGACACACGCACGCGGCGCCGACCACAGGTGAGGGCGCGGGTCGGGAAGGGGTTCCGACTCCGCCCTGCCGCGTCGATCTTCCAACCGGTGGCGGGAAGGGGCGCAATCGCCCTGCCGGCACCACGTTCGCACTACCTGTCCGCTCTTCCGGACCTCCGATAGATGAAGCGCATACTCCTGATCGTTGCGGCCGTCCTGCTCGCGGCAGTGCTACTCGCGGTCTTCGCCATCGCTCGCGGCGGCGACGGCACGCCGTCCGTCCGCACGGAGACGGTCGAGCGTCGCAACCTCGTCTCGACTGTGTCGGCCAGCGGTAACATCCGGGCCCGTCGCCAGGTCGACATCAGCTCGGACATCTCCGCGCGGGTCGTCGAGCTCCTGGTCGAGGAGGGGGACGAGGTCGAGGAGGGTCAGGTGCTCCTGCGGCTCGAACGCACCCAGTTCGCGGCGGCGCTGCAGCGCGCCCAGGCCTCCCTCGCCCAGGCCCGTGCCCAGCTCACCCAGGTCCGGGCGAACCGGACCCGCGCCCAGCGTACGTATGCGCGGACCCGACAGTTGCTCTACTCCACCCCACCGGTCGTGAGTCAGCAGGAATACGAGGAGGCCGAAACCGCGCTCGAGGTGGCGAACGCCAATCTGGACGCCGCCCAGTTCGCCGTCGAACAGGCCCAGGCCGGCGTAGCGGAGGCGCAGGATCGGCTCGCGCGGACGACGATCTCGGCCCCGATCGCCGGCAAGGTGACCCGCCTGAACGTCGAGCAGGGGGAGACGGTCATCGTCGGGACGATGAACAACCCCGGCAGCCTGGTGCTGTCGATCTCCGACCTCTCGATCATCGAGGTCGTAGTCGAGGTGGACGAGACCGAGGTGCCGCGACTGGCCCTCGGAGATTCTGCCGCCGTGGATATCGACGCCTTCCCGGATCGCGCCTTCGCCGGACGCGTCACTCAGATCGGCAACAGCGCCATCCGCCCCCCATCCGGCGGCGCCTCCCAGCCCGCGATCGACTTCGAGGTCGTGATCACGATCGACGACCCGGGGGTCGAGCTGCGACCGGATCTTTCCGCCACCGCCGAGATCGTGACCGACCGGGCCGACGACGTGGTCGCCGTACCGATCATCTCGCTGACGATTCGAGACCGGGCCGACGTCGACTCCACGCGTTTCGAACTGCCCCCTCCGGCCGCCGGTGAATTCCAGGATGTCGAGGGCGTATTCGTCGTCGAGGACGGAGGCGTGGCCTTCCGACCCGTCGTGGTCGGCATCACCGGCCGCGAACACTTCGAGGTCGTTTCCGGCCTCGAGCCGGGAATGGTGGTGGTGTCCGGACCGTTCCAGGTCATCCGGCAGCTCGCGGACGGAGACGCCGTGAGGGTGGGAGGCCCCGAGGTACCGGAGGCATAGAGACATGAACGTCTGGGAAGGCGTGGTCCTGGCGTTCGAGCAGATCCGGACGGAGAAGCTGAAGAGCATGTTCAGCCTGCTCGGGGTGGTGGTGGGCGTCACCTTCCTGATCCTGGTCGTGAGCGTCGTGGAGGGGATGGACCGCTACATCCGCGAGGACTTCTCCGACCTGATCAATGGCGTCAATACCGTCACCGTACGCCAGGAGTCCCAGAACGCGCTGACGGGTGGGCGGCGCGGCGCCGAAACGGAAGCAGAAGTCCGGGCACGGCTGCGCCGCCCCCCCGTGCGCTTCGAGGAGGCGGAGGTGCTCCGGTCCCGCCTGACGACGCCCGGCGCCCGCGTGGGCGTCCTGTCCGCCTACCGCGGGTCGGTGGTCGGCGACAACGGAAACCAGGCGTACGGCGTGTCGTCGTTCGCCGTCACGCCCGACATCTTCGAGATTCGGAACTGGACGGTCGAGCGCGGTCGGCAGTTCTCGCCCCAGGAGGCCGCGGCGGGATCCAACGTCGTGGTGCTCGGGGTCGAAACCGCGGAGGTGATCTTCGAGGGCGCCGAGGCCCTCGGGCGCACGGTCCGGCTCCGTGGCGTCCCCTTTCGCGTCATCGGAATTCTGGAAGAGCGGGGCACTCTCTTCGGACAGTCCGCCGACAATCTCCTCATCGCGCCCTTCAAGTCGTCGATTCTCGCGCAGAATGGTCCGCGTGCGGCCGTCGGCGAGATCATCGTGCAGGTCGACGATCCCGCCCTGATCCCGGAGCTTCAGGCCGATATCGAGGGCGTCCTGCGCGCCCACCGCGGAATTCATCCATCCGACAACACCAGCTTCGCTCTCGACACCGCGGACGACACGATCTCGACCTGGAACACGCTTTCGAGCGTCCTCTTCACCGCCCTCCCCGCGATCGTGGGGATCGCCCTTGTGGTCGGCGGGATCGTGATCATGAACATCATGCTGGTCTCGGTCATGGAGCGAACGAGGGAAATCGGGATCCGGAAGGCCGTCGGAGCTCGTCGGAACGACATCCTCCTCCAGGTCCTGGTCGAGGCGATGACGCTCAGCGCGATCGGCGCCATCGGAGGCGTCGTCCTCGGCATCGTCATACTCGGGATCCTCGCTGCGACGACCCCGCTTCCAGCGGCGGTGAGCCTGGTCTGGGCATCCATCGGGGTCGGCCTCGGCGTGACCGTCGGCGTCGTGGCGGGCGTATATCCCGCCGTCCGCGCATCGGGAATGGATCCGGTGGACGCGCTGCGATATGAGTAGACGATACGGATGACGCGGGCCGTCACGTCCCTCCTCGAGGGGATCCGGATCTCCCTGTCCGTGCTCGCGGC
>DATFJS010000481.1:0-10735 GCA_035269045.1 Longimicrobiales bacterium
GACGACGCACGCTACACGCTGCGCCGGCTGCTCGCCTGGGAGCACTACACCGGCGCCACCGAGCGGCGGGTCCGGGCGGCGACCCGGCTCATCGAGGAGGCGGGGTCGCCCGCCGACCTGACGAGGATCCTCGTGCGGGACGGCCGACGCCTGGGAGACCTCCAGCGGACCGGCGCGATCGCGCTCGAGATCGCCGCGAACGACACGCGGGAGCAGCGCCTGCTGGAGCTCGAGATCCGCGAGCTCGAGGCCGTCTGGCGCCGGGAGGAGGAGCTGGCGGAGATCATCGACGGCGAACTCTCGCCCCTGCCCCTGCTTCGGCGCCTGCGGTCCCGCCTCCTCGACTGACGGTCCCGACTCGTCGACCGACGGTCGTTCAGTAGTCCACGGGCCGGAGGTAGTACTCCCCGATCGCCGTGGACGAGAGCAGTGCGACGGTGGGGCGTTCGCGCTTCCAGTGGGTCGAGCCGAGCCGTCGCGCCGTGACCTCCACCGCGTCCGCGTCGAACCCGGCCGCCACGAGCTCCTCGGCCACCCAGCCCCGAGTCAGCCAGTAGAGGATCGGATCGGCGTCCACGTACCGCACGCCCATCTCCGTCTCGTCGGTGACGCCCTCCACCAGATCCGCCGTCGCCGGCTTGTCGACGATCTCGGACGGCACCCCGAGATGCCGGGCCAGCGCCCAGACCTGCGTCTTGAAGAGGTCTCCGAGCGGATTGATCGGCGGCGAGTCGTCGGCGTGCCACGTGTAGTAGCCGAGCAGCCGCTCGCTCTTGTTGCCGGTCCCGAGCGGGAGCGCGTGCAGCTTGGCCGACTGATCGAAGAGGACGATCGCCCGCGTCCGAGCCATGAGGTTGCCGCGCCGGAGGCCGGAGGCGTCCGGCTCGTATTCGTCGGCGTATCCGTCGACGGCGTCCGAGATGTCGATGGTCCGGGAATGCGCCCCCGTCTGCTCGAGAATCGCCTCGGCGTGATCGAGGCTGTCCGAGCTGGAGGTGCGGTACGGGAGCCGGAATCCGTGGACGTTCTCGGGACCGAGAGCCTGACACGCCAGCGCCAGGGTCACGGCCGAATCGACCCCGCCGGACACGCCGACGACGGCTCGTTCGAATCCGCGCCGCTCGACGATCTCGTCCCGGAGGAACCGGACCAGCGTACGCTCGACCAGCTCGAGATCGAGCCGGAGCAGCTCTTCCACGGGCACCTCCGGATCCGGACCCGACACCGGGCCCGACCCGGGTCCGCCACCGCGCAGCCCCCACGGGGCCGCCGGAGCGCGCTGGATTCCGCTCCACCCACCGTCGAGCGACCGCCGGAGGTGAGGCAGCGCATGCTCGAGGTCGGCCAGCAACGGGGTGTCCGCCCGGGCCCGGGCGAGAGCTCCCTCTGCGAGCCGGGCGGACACGATCGTCTCCTCGTGCATGCCTCCGTCCGCCAGCATCTCGCCGTCCGGGCCGAAGACCTGCGATCCACCCGCGAACACCTTGCCGCCCTCGGACCCCACGAGCTGAGCGATCGCCACGAACACCCCGTGCTCCTCCGCGATGCCGCGCCCCAGCCGATCCCACCGCGCGAGGTTGCCCGGACGCTCGGTCTCGTCGGGCCTGAAGTCGCGGGCCGGCGATGCGCTGAGCACGACGATCAGTTCGGCCCCGTGCAGGGCGAGGATCGTCGACGTCATCCCGTGCCACGCGTCCTCGCAGACCAGCAGGCCGATGCGGCCGTGCCGCGTGTCCACCGGCCGCACGTCCGTCCCCGACTCCACGAACCGGGCTTCGTCGAACACGCCGTAGGTCGGAAGGAAGAGCTTCCGGTGGGTGTGCGTGACCACCCACTCGCCCTCGTGGGGCGTGAACAGCACGGCGGAATTGTAGATCCGCTGGCGCCACGTCTCGAAGAATCCGATCACCACGTCGGGTGCGTCCCGGGGCGGCGGGCCGAGCGCCTCGGCCACCTCCCCGGCACCTCGGGCGACCTCCCCCACGCCGCCCTGGAGGAAGTACCCCGACAGGCACGCCTCCGGGAACACGAGCAGGTCGGTGTCACCGGCGTGGTCCGCGATGAGCGTGCGGACGCGCCCGAGGTTGGTCTCGACCTCCGCCTTCTCGGGCCTGAACTGGGCGAGCGCGATACGCAGCGGAGGGGACGTGTCGTGACGCATGGACATGGATTCCGGATCCTCGGTGATCGTCGGTCTCGGAGGAGATCGGTCGCGGGGTAGCGGGAACGCCGCCCCGCAAGGTAACGTGGCGCCCGCGGGCGAACGACGCCCGAGCGTCCCGCGTCGCTCGAGCGTCCCGCCTCCCACAGGAACGAGGCGCACGCCGAAGGGGTTGTACCCGCCGTACGCACTCGTTCAGACTCAGGGCCACTCATGCGCTTCCCCCGTCCCATCCGTCCTTCCGCTCTCGTCCTTCTCGCGGGGTCGGTGCTCCTCGCCCCCCTCCAGGCCGTGGCCCAGAACCCGGCACAAGAGGCCGCCGCGAGCGAGGAGCAGGTCCGCTTCGACGTGTTCATCAACACGCTCACGGCGATCGAGCAGTTCCATCAGACGGCCTTCGCCGACACGGTCCTCTGGGATGCCGCCATCGAGGGCATGATCGAGGCGCTCGACGACCCGTACGCAGCCGTCTTCACGCCGGAAGAGGTAGAGCAGCAGGACGAGGACAATACCGGCAACTACGCGGGAATCGGCGTGACGATCTCGCAGTTGAACGACGTCGTGACGGTCACCGCGGTGAATCGCGGATTCCCGGCCGATCAGGTCGGCATCATCGAGGGCGACGTCATCGTCGAGGTCGACGGAGAGGGCACCCGCGACTGGACGACGGCCGAGGTCTCGGACGTGATCCGGGGGCCGGTCGGCACGCTGGTCACCGTCGGCGTCGAGCGAGAGGGCTACGACGGGACCGTCTACTTCCCCATCGAGCGGGCGGAGGTCCACGTCGATCTGGTACAGGCGGACCGCATCGCCGGCGACGTTCTCTACATCGCGATGGACCGGTTCGCCCGCGAGGCGACGGCCGAGCTCGACTCGATTCTGCAGGCCAACACGGAGGCCTCCGGCATCGTCCTGGATCTGCGCCGCAACCCCGGGGGCTTCCTGGACGAGGCGCTGGACATGGCCGACCTGTTCGTCGAGCCCGGCATGACGCTGGCGAGCACGACGAGCCGCCGCCGTGGCGACCCGTTCCGGCTGGTGGAGGAGGAGTTCGTCGCCGAGGTGGAGCCCCGGGTCGCGAACGTCCCGATGGTCGTGCTCGTCGATGAGTATTCCGCCTCCGCATCGGAGATTCTCGCGGGCGCGCTCCAGGATTACGACCGCGCACTGGTGCTCGGCGAGCGGACCTTCGGGAAGGGCGTCGTCCAGATCGTCCTCAACCTCCCGCACAACCGCCGGCTCCGGATCACCAACGGCACGTGGCACACCCCGCTCGGTCGGTCCCTGCACCGCCCGAGGGATCGTCAGGGACGGCCGCTCGCCGAGGACGTCGACACCTTCCCGACCGTCACGACGGCCGGAGGTCGCGAGCTCGTGGCCGCGGGTGGCGTCTTCCCCGACCTGGATATCGCCAACGACACGCTGACGACGATCGAGCAGAACTTCCTCCGCACCGCCGCCCGGGATTCCATCCCGATCCCGCTCCGGATCGCCGAGTTCGGCTTCGAGCAGGCGCAGCTGCAGCCCGAGGGGGTGGAGCGGCCCATGGTCGACGAGGGAGACTTCCAGGCGTTCGTCGAGCGGCTGACCGGCGAGGGCGCGGAAGCCGAACTCCTCGAAGATCCCGACGTCCTCGCGTACCTCCGCTGGCAGGCCGAGATTTCGATGCTCGACCGCATGGCGCGGCTCGGGCCGGCCACGGAGGCGAGGATGCGCCGCGACCCGGCGCTCGCCGAGGCCGTCGCACTGCTGCGTGGCAGCGGGTCACAGACCGAGCTGTACGCGGCCGCGGCAGCGGAGCGGGCCCAGCGTGAACGCGCCGACGACGAGTCGGGGTCCAACCGACCCTGAGCCACACGAACGTGCGGCTCCTCCTGGCGCGGCAGGCCCCCGGGGTCAGTCCTCGGTGCCGGGGGTGTCGCGCGCCGCCGCGCTGCGCGGATGGAAGCTGCGGTGCACGTCGCGGAGGTATTCGCGGTCCACGTGCGTGTAGATCTGCGTCGTGCTGATGTCGGCGTGTCCGAGGAGTTCCTGCACCACCGTCAGGTCCGCACCCCCCTCCAGCAGGTGCGTCGCGAAGGAGTGACGCAGGGTGTGGGGCGACACCTTCTTCCCGGTGATCCCGGCGCGCTCCGACGCCTCCTTCACCAGATTCCATACCGACATCCGGCTGAGCGGCGTGCCACGGACGCTGAGGAAGACCTTTCCGCGCGACGTGCCCCGATCCAGCTTCGGTCGCAGCTCGCGCAGGTAGACCTGCAGCGCGCGCCGCGCGGCGCCACCCAGCGGCACCAGACGTTCCTTCGAGCCCTTCCCGAAAACCAGCAGCACCTCATCGTCCAGGTCGATCGACCGGACCGGCAGATCGGTGAGTTCGCTGACCCGAAGTCCCGATCCGTACAGCACCTCGAGGATGGCCCGATCCCGTGGCCACGTGTCCTTCGAGTCGTCGAGCGACTCGATCATCCGCTCGACCTCGTCGGCCGACAGGACGTTCGGGAGGGAGCGACCCGTACGCGGCGACTCGAGTCGATCCGACGGGTCGGCCTCGATCACACCCTCGTCCAGCAGGAAGGCGAAGTAGGTCCGGAGCGCCGACTGCGCGCGCCGAATCGTCGTGGCCGCGAGTCCCTCGTCCTTCAGGGCGAAGGTGAACTCGCGGAGGTCGCCCGCCTCGACATGGACGGGTCCGTCGATCTCCGCGTCACGCGCGAACGCCACGAACCGGACGACGTCGCCTCGATAGGCGGACAGGGTCCGCTCCGAAAGGCCCCGTTCGACGGCCAGATAGTCGAGGAAGATCTCCAGCCGCCACGTCCTGCGGAGCGCCCCCTCATCGCCACCCGGCGCGGACGGTTCCGGTCCGGGCGTGTCCCCCGGCTCACTCACTCCGACTCCTCCGCCACCACCAGAACAGGGCGATCACCACTGCCAGCGCGGCCAGCGTGAGGCCACGGTTCAGCTGGTCGATCAGGTTCGCGATCTCGTCGAGATTGCGACCCGCCGAGAACCCCGCCCACAGCAGGCCGCCGTACCAGAGCACGGAGGCGCCGAGAAGTGGGGGAAGCACCCGTCGTGCCGGAAGACCCCCGAGGCCTGCGAAGGCGGGAGCCACCGCCCGGAGACCCGGCAGGAAGCGCACGAAGAAGAGCGCGAGCGCGCCATGCCTGGCGTGGTACTCCTCCACCCGCGCCAGTTGATGCCGGGTGAGCACGAACCGTCCAGGCCCATCGGTGAAGAACCGGTGGCCGTACCGACGACCGAGCAGGTAGACGAGCCAGGCGCCGCCGACGTTGGCGACTCCGATCGCGACGACCACGCTCCAGAGTGGCAGCACGCCGCGTCCGGCGATGACGCCCCCCACCACGATGAAGGTGTCTGCGGGTACGGGGGGAAAGACGTTCTCCGTGAACGCACCGAGCGCGAGAACGATGTGGAGCAGGACAGGGTCGAGCGCCTCCAACCACGAAAGCGCGCTGACGACCTGGTCGGAAAGCCCCCCCTGCATCAGATGTCGGTCTCCGTCGAGATGCAGACCTCCGCAGGGTCGAGCCCGGCAGTACGGGAGAACGTCCTGGATCGACGAGAGTCCCGCACCGGTTCCACGACACGTCGGCTCACACCGACGGCGCCTCCCCCTCGACCCGGTCGATCAGTGCGACCGCGTGGACGGCCAGACCTTCGCCTGCGCCCTGCCACCCCATGCGTTCGTTGGTCTTTCCCTTCACCGAAACGAAGCCGGGCCCGATCCCCAGGACGTCGCCCAGACGGGTGCGGATGGCCTCGGCGTGCGGACCGATCTTCGGGGTCTCGCAAATGACGGTCACGTCGACGTTCACGACCTGGTAGTTCGAACGCTCGAGAACGTCGAGCGCACGCCGGAGAAGCTCGACGGAGTCGGCTCCCTTCCAGCGGTCGTCGGAGGGGGGGAAATGGCTGCCCACATCCCCGAGCGCCGCGGCGCCCAGCACGGCGTCGATCACCGCGTGGCAGATCGCGTCGCCGTCCGAATGCCCCGTGAGTCCGGGGTGGTCGGGAATCTCGACGCCGCCCAGGATGCAGGGCGTGTCGGGGTCGAAGCGGTGGGAGTCGTATCCCAGCCCTACTCGCATGAGCTCGCCGACCGCGGGACGGCGGTCAGTCGCCGTCCCAGCGACGCATGGCGAGGCACACGTTGTGCCCGCCGAATCCGAACGAGTTCGAGAGCGACACGCGTACGTCCCGCTCGACCATCCCCTCGTGCGCGTAGTTCAGATCGCACGCCGGGTCGGCCTCCTCGAAGTTGATCGTCGGCGGGATCTTCCCGGTCTGCATGACCTTCGAGCAGATCACCGCCTCGACCGCACCCGCCGCACCCAGCACATGGCCGGTCATCGACTTGGTCGACCCCACGACGATGTCGAAGGCCCGATCACCGAGCACCTTCTTGATGGCGATGGTCTCGTGCTCGTCGTTGACCGGCGTCGACGTGCCGTGCGCGTTGATGTAGTCGACGTCGTCGGCGGTGATGCCCGCGTCCTCCATCGCCTCACGCATGGCGCGCTGTGCACCCTCGTGCTCCGGCGGCGGCGACGTGATGTGATAGGCATCCCCGGTCGAGCCGTACCCCACGACCTCGGCGAGAATCGTCGCACCCCTGGCCCTGGCAGCCTCGAGCTCCTCGAGGATCAGCGCGCCCGCGCCCTCCCCCATGAGGAATCCGTCCCGGCCGGCGTCGAACGGCCGGCTCGCCTTCTCCGGCTCGTCGTTCCGTGTCGTCATCGCCCGCATGGCCGCGAACCCCGCGACCGTCATCGGCGTGATCGTGGCTTCGGCGCCTCCGGCGATACACCGGTCCGAGTCGCCGCGCTGGATCGCCCGGAAGGCGTCCCCGATCGCGTGCGCACTCGAGGCACACGCCGACACGGTGGCGTAGTTCGGGCCCCTGGCCCCCGCGTGGATCGAGATCAGCCCCGCCGTGATGTCCGGAATGAACATCGGGATGAAGAAGGGGCTGACCCGGTTCGGACCCCGATCCAGCATCTTCGCGTGCTCACGCTCGAAGGTCGCGATGCCTCCGATGCCGGAGCCGAAAATGACTCCGAACCGATCCGCATCGGGGAGCTCCCCCGGCGTGAACCCGGCATCGCGGAGTGCCTCGACCGCCGCCGAGATCCCGAAGTGCGACGTGCGGTCGTACCGACGCGCGTCCTTCGAGTCGACGACGTCGGAGGGCTCGAAGTCCTTCACCTCCGCGGCGACCCGCGTGGCGAAGTCCTCCGTAGCCTCGAACGACTGGATGGTGCCACCCCCGGACGTACCGGCGAGAAGCGCCTCCCAGGTCGAGTCCGCATCGTTTCCGATCGCCGTGACCATTCCGGCCCCGGTGACCACGACGCGCCGATCAGTGCTGTCGGACATGGCGGCTCCCTGTCGATCTGTTCCGGCTCGATCCACTCCAGCCCGGAATCAGCTCGCCTTGTCGTTCATGTAGGAGATCGCGTCTCCGACCGTGCGGAGCCCTTCGGCGTCCTCGTCCGGAATGTCGATCCCGAACTCCTCCTCGAAGGCCATCACGAGCTCGACGGTATCGAGCGAATCCGCCCCGAGATCCTCCACGAACGATGCATCCGGCGTGACCTTCTCCGCCTCGACTCCCAGTTCGTTCACGATGATCTCACGGACCTTGGACTCGGCGTCCGACATATGCTCCCCCTGCTGTTCGATTGATGATTCTGTAAGAAAATCGAGCCCCGCCCCGACATCGGGACGAAGGCTACATGACCATGCCGCCGTCGACGGCAAGTACCTGACCGGTAATGTAGCGTGCTTCCGGCCCCACGAGAAACCGCACCACACCCGCGATGTCGTCCACCTCACCGAGGCGTCCGAGCGGGATCTGGTCGGCGAGCGCGGAGGACTGATCCTCCGTCAGCTCGGCGGTCATGTCGGTGCGGATGTATCCGGGCGCGATGGCGTTGCAGCGCACCCCACGGGACGCGAGTTCGCGGGCCACGCTCTTCGTCAGCCCGTGCAGTCCCGCCTTGGACGCCGCGTAGTTCGCCTGCCCCGCATTCCCCATCAGGCCGACCACCGAACTCACGTTCAGGATCGAGCCCTCGCGACGCTTCATCATTCCCCGGGTCACGGCACGGGTGAAGTTGAAGGCGCCCTTGAGGTTCACATCGATGACCTGATCCCAGTCCTCATCCTTGAGACGAAGCAGGATGTTGTCTCGGGTGACCCCGGCGTTGTTCACGAGGATGGCGATGGGGCCGAGTGCGCCCTCGATGGCGGACACCGTCTCCCCGACCGCGTCGGAGTCGGCGACGTCGCACGCGAACCCGGCGTGCCCCTCTCCCGGGAGTGCCGCCGCCGCATCGCGGGCGCCCTCCTCTCCGCGCGCCACGATCGCGACGTTCGCTCCATCCTGCGCGAGCGCCTCGGCGATTCCGCGCCCGATGCCCCGGGACCCCCCGGTGACGACCGCGACCTTTCCCTTCAGTGCGTCGCTCACGATTCCTCACCTCCCATGGTGAATGCCCGGACATCCTCGGGCGTGCCGATGGACGTGCAGTCCGTACCCCGCGCGTTGCGACGATTCAGGCCGCAGAGAACACGACCCGGTCCGAACTCGACGAACCGGTCGACCCCCTGCTCCACCATGTACCCGATCGAGCGGGACCAGCGGACCGGCGACGTGAGCTGACGGACGAGCAGTTCACGCGCGGTGTCCGCATCTGTGACCGGCGTCGCGGTGACGTTCGAGATCACCGGAATCGCCGGGTCGCGGATCTCGATGGCGTCGAGGAAGTCGGCGAGGCCGGACTCGGCGCCCTCCATGAGCGGCGAGTGGAAGGCTCCGGAGACGTTGAGGGGCACGGCGCGCTTGGCGCCCGCCTCCTTCGCGGCCTCCATCCCTCGCGCGACACCCGGCTCGTCTCCCGAGATCACGACCTGTCCGGGTGAGTTGTAGTTGGCGGGGACGCAGACGCCGGTGTCGACGCTCTCGCACACCTGCTCGACCTGATCGTCCTCGAGGCCCAGCAGGGCGGCCATCGTCCCCGGACGGGCCTGCCCCGACTCGAACATGAGTTCGCCCCGACGCCGCACCGCCCTGAGGGCATCGGCGAAGTCGATCGCATCGGCCGCCACGTACGCCGAGAACTCGCCGAGCGAGTGGCCGGCGACGAACGCCGCCGACCCGAGACCAGCCTCCCGGGCCTCCATCACCCGATACGCGGCAACGGAGTGCAGCAGCAGCGCCGGCTGCGCGTTGCGGGTCTCCGTGAGCACCTCGTCCGGTCCCTCCCACATGATCGTGGAGAGATCGATGCCCAGGGCGTCGTCCGCCTCGTCGAACAGCGCACGCACCTCGGAGAAGGCATCCGCGAGCTCGCGGCCCATGCCGACGTGCTGGGACCCCTGGCCGGGGAACAGAAGAGCGAGAGACATCGGGTATTCTCCGGGGATCAGAACTGCCAGACCATCGCGCCCCAGGTCAGTCCTGCGCCGAAGGTGGCGGAGAGGACCTTCATCCCGGGCTGGATCGTCCCGTCTTCGAGCGCCTCGTCGAGTGCGATGGGAATCGAGGCGGAGCTCATGTTGCCGTAGCGGTCCACGTTCACGTACACCTTCTCCATCGGGATCCCGGCGTACTTCGCGGTCGACTCGATGATCCGGATATTGGCCTGGTGGGGGATCATCAGATCGATGTCGTCTCCCGTGAGCCCGGCGCGTTCCAGCGCCTCGTCACACGCCTGGGCCATCGACCGCACGGCGCTCTTGAAGATCTCACGACCGGACATGAGCATGAGATGCTCGCGCTGGGCCACGCGCTCCGGGGTGAGCGGCACCTTGGCCCCGCCCGACTTCCGCCACAGGAGTTCGGCCAGCCGGCCGTCCGAGGCGTGGAAGCTGGAGAGGATGCCCTTCGACCCGTCGCTCCGTCTGAGGACCGCGGCCCCGGATCCGTCGCCGAACAGCACGCACGTCGTGCGGTCGGTCCAGTCCAGGATGGCACTCATCTTCTCGCTCGCCACCACCAGCACCGTGTCGGCACGGCCGGCCGCGAGGTAGCCCTCGCCCATGCTCATGGCATAGAGCCATCCCGAGCAGGCGGCCTGGACGTCGAACGCCATGGCCCGGTCCGCCCCGATGAGCGCCTGCAGGTCGCAGGCGGTCGAGGGGAGGAGACGGTCCGGCGTAGCGGTCGACATGATGATCGCGTCGACCTCGCCCGGCTCCACGCCGGCGCGCTCGAGGGCGATCTTCGACGACTCGGCAGCCATCTCGGCGGCCAGTTCGTCCTCGCGCGCCAGGCGGCGGGTGACGATGCCTGTCCGGGTGCGGATCCACTCGTCGCTGGTCTCGACGAATTCACGAAGATCGTCGTTCGTGAGTTCGCGCTCCGGCAGATAACGACCGGTCGAGACGATTTCGACCAGGGGGGTGGGCGTACTCACGCGTCCTCTCCTTCTTCGATGGCCTTGCCCGGATCACGATCGGCGAACTCCGCCGCCATGTCACCGACAAGATCGTTGCGGACCGCGTCCGCGGCGACACGAATCGCGTTCTTGATCGCATTCGGCGACG